>CALBZH010000367.1 GCA_937889795.1 uncultured Syntrophobacteraceae bacterium
GCAACAGCGTCGCCAGTGTTCACAACGCGGAGTGTTCCGCGCATCTGATGACCGGATCTGAGGCCAGAAACCTTGGTGAAGCTCCCCTCCAGATCAGGACGCGGATTGGTGACGGGGGGGGGCGTCGGCTCTGGCTCCGGGCTGGGATCCGCACAGGAGAATTCCACGTAATTGGCCGAGTAGCCGACCTGGCTGATGTCGTAACGGATGCGCATGTAGCCGTTTTCTCCCCAACCCGTGCCCCAGGAATTCCTCAGGATCCAGTACCCGTTGTCAGGCCCCAGATCATCGTTCCAGCCGACGAGAACAATGGCGTGATTGATGGTTCCGGACTCGTTCGCATTGAAGATGCCAGACGAATAAGCCTGGAATTTGGAACCCACGTAAACGGCCGCCGCAACCGGACCATAGGTGAAAATGGCCTGCTTGATGGCCTGGACCGTTGGCCTGGGATAACCGGTTACATAGGTCCATTTTCTTGAGAGCCGATAAGGATGTGTGTAAGGCCCGCCGCAGGCCAAGTTGGATGCCTTGTAGGGAAAGCTCGACTCCAGGACAGCGCCGGACTGGGTGTCATTGGCCGGGGTGGTATCCCAGTGATAGTCGTGAGCCCACCAGCCTCCACTGCAGCTCCATCCGCTGCGGTTGCAGGATACGAGGTATTGCTCGGATAGATCGACCGTGGTGCCGCACTGAAGCTTGATCTGGCTCTCCAGGGGGGCAGCCGTGCCGAAAGCCCAACAGCTTCCGCACCCGCCCTGATTCTTGATGGGGGTCGTGCCGCCCAGCTCTCTCCAATCGAAGGACGTCGGGAGCGCCTGCAACGGGGCGTCGGACAGCCGCTCGATAGGCGCGTTCGTCTCCCAGCCTTCCGGCTCCTTGAGTCCGCATAGCTCGCTCATCGGACGCTCCATTGCCGAGGAGTAACCCACCCTGAACGTTTGCCCCTGGCTCGTTATCTCCCTCTGGAGCTTGGTCAATTGCCGTTCCGTGGCTGCGTTGGGTGAACTGAATGCAATCGATTGTGCATAGGTCGTCAGCGGGCTCAAAACCAGCGACAGCAGCGCAATTCCCGAATAGATGCTTCGAGCTCTAACCATGGTTTCTCCTTAATCCTCTCAGTAATGACCGATCTTCCCTGGCAGTGACGATGCACAGTGACCGTGCAATATGCACTTTGAATGCCACCCGACAGTGCCCGGTTGGGTCGGTCACCGATCTTGAATGGATGACACGGTGAGATCGGGTGGGGGGATCCAGGGCAAGGCCTTTGCCTTCAGGGAGGAAGCCAACCGAAGGACCGCGTCTACTGCCGCTTGCGGTGGAGCAGCGAAAGAGCAGACTCAAGAGGGGCCTCTTAAATACGAATCCGTAATTCGCCCTCCTTTTCCGTCCATTCCGAAGTCACCTTGCTTCATTTCATCCCAGTGCTTAGCTACGTACTTCATTGTAGGAGACGCCCTTCTGGAGAGCTGCGGCGGAGCCGATGAAATTACGGCTGGCTCGACACGTCGAATTGGCTGCAGTTGCCAAATGGAAAATCTAGGGTGTTCCCACTTGATGAATCGAGGTTGACTATGTCATATTACGTACGCAATATTAGGGTGGAAGTAAGTATGAGTATCCCGAAGGGACTGGCTGGATCGTGGTGCTCAACCCACATGTGCAAGGAGGAGAGGATGTCCAGGCTGCGCACGGCACGAGGTCGGTGGGAGATGGCTGTGGCGGTTGCCACGGCAATATGTTCGACCCTTTTATCTGGGCAAGGAATCGCTCAGACCTGTAAAGAGACATTCACGGCGGAGGTCGTGGCGCTCGATCAGCCGTTTTTCTACAATCGACTCGGGGCCCTGAACGCCAACGGGATGATCTATGCCCTTCGTCGCGATGTCGTGGACAAAACGACGGGCCTCTCGGAATCAGCGGGAGGGGTTCTCCTGCCCGGCAACGTGATGCTCAGGCCAGACAAGCGCCCGCGTCCAATCGTGCTACGCATGAACGCAGGCAGCTGTCTCGAGATCAGCTTCACCAATTTGCTGAGCCCCGCCCCCTTCATTGCAAATGTTCCGGGAATCGGCCAGGTGGACGATCAGCCCATCACCCGCGAGGCGTCGATCCATGTCAACGGAATGCAGTTGGTCGGCTCGATCGCAAGCGACGGCTCTTTTGTGGGCAGGAATGCGAGCAGCTTGGCTGGGCCGGGGCAGAGCAAGAGCTACAAGTTTTTCGCCGAATACGAGAATACGTACTTGCTTTACAGTATGGGTGCAACGGTCGGTGGTGAAGGCGGAGCAGGGACCATCACCTTTGGTCTTTTCGGAGCGGTGAATGTCGAGCCCGCCGGATCCGAATGGTACCGGAGTCAGTTGTCCCGCGAGGAAATGGATCTCGCCACGGAGAAAAATCTAGACGGGAGCCCGAAGCTAACGGCCCAGAATCACCCCATCCTCAACTACGACGCGGTCTACCCCAATACCCAGCTCTATATCGATGAAGGCAAGGCCGGCCTCCCCGTTATCAAAATGACCCAGGGCAACACGCTTGTACATTCGGACATCAACGCGATCATCACGGGGCCGGGGCGCGGCAGCTTCATCTCCGGCACCCATTATCGCTCGACGCCCGTGAATCCGGACCAGGAAAAGCCCTTCAGGGAATTCACCGTCATTTTCCACGATGAAGTCTTTGCCGTGCAATCGTTTGCGGGCTTTTTCGGGGATCCGGTCTTGCTGCACACCCTTGCCGGGGTACGGGATACCTTCGCCATCAACTACGGTACCGGGGGCATCGGCGCGGAAATCATCGCCAATCGTCTGGGCGTGGGCCCCATGTGGGACTGCAATGAATGCAAGTATGAGGAGTTCTTCCTGACGTCCTGGGCCGTCGGGGATCCGGCGATGATTGTGGACATTCCGGCAAATGCCGGCCTGGAGATCCTGGCTCCCGGCCAGGCGCCGGACCCGGAGCTCGTCGGGCAGAAAGCGACCAAGGCGCTCTATCCCGAGGATCCGGCCGGCGTGCACCACAGCTACATCAACGATCATGTGAAGATGCGCAACCTCCACGCAGGCCCCAAGGAACAGCACATGTTCCACCTCCATTCACACCAATGGGTCTTCTCACCGCAGAATGACAACTCGTCCTATCTCGACGGCCAAACCATTGGGACCGGATCGGGATACACGTATGACATCGCCAACGGTGGCAGTGGCAACCGCAACAAGACCCCCGGCGATGCCATCTTCCACTGCCACTTCTATCCCCACTTTGCCCAGGGCATGTGGGAGCTGTGGCGCATTCACGATGTGTTCGAGCAGGGAACGGCGCTTCAGGCCAAGGTCAATCCCTTCGACATGAACGCGCCGATCCCTGGGGCCCGTGCCTATCCCGATGGGGAGATTGAAGTCGGAACGCCCATTCCCGGTGTCGTTCCCATTCCGGGAATCCCCATGGCGCCCATGCCGGGACCAGCCACCGTGGTCGTGGGGAGTACGCTCACACCGCCGCTTCCCGGAAGCCAGATCGATTTAACCGGCAACCCGCTGGCGGCGCCCTCCGACAATCCGGGCTATCCCTTCAACATCGCCGCCGTGGCGGGGCATCGTCCCTCAACCCCCCCCTTGGATTTGATCGATGATGGCGGCCTCCCCAGGCATGTCATCAGCGGACCGTTGGGAGCCAACGCCGACCTCAACCAGACGGAGCATGTCGAAAGCCGGCTGGATTTCAGCAAAGTGCTCCACGAGGCCTCCGCCATCCAGTATCCCGAGACGGGAACACCGGCTGAGAACATCGCGATGCGGTTCCATGAGATCAAGTTCCATGACACCTTTTTGCCGGACGGCTCCGCTGTAACCGGCCCGAACGGTTTCCGCACGAACGGCCAGACGCGGAAGCCCGGAGCGCCCTACGCCGAGCCTTGCCTCGATGACAACGGGGAGATCATCAAAGCGGGCACCAACCCCTTCTTCCGCGGGGAGACGGCATCGACGCCTCAGAACGTCCAGTTCGGCGCCGACAACCCCAGGGTCTACAAGGCGGCCAATATTCAGCTCGACATGATCTTCAACAAGGTCGGCTACCATCATCCGCAGCAGCGCATCATCTCCCTGTGGGAGGATGTGGCCCCCACCCTTGATGGCAGTCGACCGCCCGAGCCCTTCGTCATGCGTCTGAACACGCTGGACTGTGCCGTCTACTATCACACGAATCTCGTTCCGAGCATCTATGAGCTGGATGACTACCAGGTTCGCACGCCCACGGACGTGATCGGACAGCACATCCACATGGTGAAATTCGACGTGACGGCCGCCGATGGAGCCGCCAACGGCTTCAATTACGAGGACGGCACCCTGAGTCCCGACGAAGTGCGCGAGCGCATCGCAGCCATCAACACCGGTCCGGGAATCACGCCGTTCAATGACGGAGTGACCCGCAATAATCTGGAAGCACAACCGCACCCCTTCTTCGGTACGGGACCCGACGGGCGATGGCTGGGGGCCAGAACGACCATCCAGCGGTGGTTCGCGGATCCAGTCCTGAACAACAAGGGGGAGGATCGAACGCTCGGTGTTGTTTTCACCCACGACCACTTCGGGCCATCCACGCATCAGCAGGTGGGTCTGTACGGAACCCTCCTGATCGAGCCTGCGGGATCGCAGTGGAGGCACAACGAAACAGGCGAAATGCTGGCAACCCGTCACGACGGAGGGCCAACGACCTGGCAGGCGGCCATCATCGGCGGCAACAACCCCTTGGATGGTCCGAGCTTCCGGGAGTTCTATCTCGAATGGTCCGACTTTCAGCATGCCTACAAGGCGGATTTTGACGGCGTGGCCGACGCGGACAGCTTCCGCAAGGCCATCAACCCGGTGGTGCGCGTGGAAGCGGCCGGGGCGACGGCAAACAACCCCGGGGACGTGTTGCAGTTTGCCGAGCTGTGCCCGGGTGGAGCGCCAAGGCCTTGTCCCGAAGCCATCAATGCGAAGGGTCACACGATGTATGTGACCAACTACCGAAACGAGCCGGTGGGGCTGCGGGTGTTTGACCCCGCCAAGCCCAACCCGGTGACGGGGATTCCGGGAGGACAGGCGGATGGCCTTGCGGGCGACCTTGCGTTCGCCTTCTCATCGGATCCTTCGATCGAACGGGTTATCCCCGAGCTGAACGACATCATGAAGGCCGCCGTTCGCGCGACAACGTACGCGGAAGCCAGTGCGGCCAACCTGGGCAACACGATCAACATTGGTCTTCCCGTAGCGGGCACCCCGCAGCTCACGGCCGATGTGCTCAAGAGCGATCCGGCCACACCGACCCTGCGCGTATACCAGGGGGACAAGGTGCGGATCAAGCTCCAGACCGGAGCCACGGAGGAAGCCCACAACATCACGATCCACGGCTTGAAATGGCTCCAGGAGTTCGCCAACTTCAATTCGGGCTGGCGTAACACTCACCAGATGGGAATCAACGAGCAATTCCAGCTGCGGACGCCCATCATCGCGGACAAGGACCAGGTGGGAGGCGTGGCGGATTACCTGTACACCATGAATGCCGGCTCCTTCGGGTATTGGAGCGGCGTGTGGGGCTTCCTGCGGAGCTATGCCGGGCCGCCGCGTCCAGACCTGTTCGCCTTGCCGGGGAGCAGCCCGACCGATCCGCCCTTTATCGAGAACCTCGATGAGTTCGACAACGATCGGCTTTTCGTCGGCGCGTGCCCGAGAACCGCTCCCCGCAGACGTTTCGACATCACCGCGGTGCAGGCGAAGGATATTCTGCCCACGATCGTGAACGTCAACGGCAGCCCAGTCAACACGTTGATTTCCAACGCGAGAGCCGATGCCGTGCCGGATTTCAATCCGCCCCCCGATCCTGTTCCGGATCCCGGCGATCCGGGCGGGAGCACCTTCGAGGGTGGGAGCGGTCCCCTGCACAATCCGACGGCCCTGATGTATGTCCGGACGAGCGATTTGGATCCGCGCACGGGAAAACTGAAACCGACCGTGCCCATCGAGCCCCTCATCCTCAGAGCGAGGGCCGGCGAGTGCATCGAGGTGACGCTGCGCAACCGCCTGCCAGTCCAGATCGATGATCTGCCTGGGTGGCACATCATGGGAGGCATTGTCGACAAGAGCGAGAATCCGAAGGTAACCTTCAACATGAACGATCTCCGGCCTTCGAGCCACGTGGGGCTTCATGCTCAGCTCCTCGAATATGACATTACCCGGAGCGACGGTGCGAACGTTGGGGTCAATCCGGTGCAGACAGCTCCCCCGGGTGGAATCGTTCAGTATCGGTGGTATGCGGGGGATATACGGCTCCAGCGCACGGTGGGCAGCCGATTCCGTCTGCTTGCCACGCCCGTGGAGTTCGGGGGTCTGAACCTTCTTCCGGCGGATCGGATCGAGCAAGGCGGCAAAGGTCTTGTGGGTGCCATGGTCATCCATCCGAGAGGGAGCACATTCATCGAGGATCGCAATTCCAGGGCTTCGGCTACCGTCAGGGGGCCGGGATTGTTGCTTCGAGGCGTGAGGGATTTCGTGGCGGTGCTTCAGAATGAAACCCAGCTTTATTATGCCAATACCAACAACCCGGTGCCGATGACCGGCGGCGCGGAGGGACGCTTTGCCGAAGACATGAGCGAGGATTCCGGCCAGAAGGGCATCAATTATAAGGTCGAGCCCGCGTGGTTCCGTCTTGGGCTTCCTCCCCAGCTGCCATTGAGCCTCATCCATCGGGCTGTTCCTCAGAGCCGGCTGTTCTCCAACCTGCAGGTCGGGGGAGACCCGCAGACCCCGATTTTCCGAGCCAATGCCGGCACGCCGTCGCGGTTCCACTTCATGGTTCCGACGGGCACATCGCGTTTTGGCGTCCTTGCCCTTCATGGACACCTGTGGCAGCGTGAGCCTTACAACGGCAACCCCATCATCGGGGGGCCCACCGCGATTGCCAACAACCCGACCTCCCAGAAAATCGGGAGTCAGGAGGGGCTTGGTCCAAGCAGTCATTACGATATCGTGCTCGAGCATGGTGCGGGCGGAGCCTTTCGAGTGAGGGGGGATTACCTCTACCGGATGGGGGATGGCTTCAAGAACCTCGACGGACAGTGGGGGATCTTCCGGGTACAATAGAGAAGCGCTCGCTATCTGCCGAGAGATTCGGATGCTAGAAGGGGTGCAG
>CALBZH010000368.1 GCA_937889795.1 uncultured Syntrophobacteraceae bacterium
CTCTTCCGATCTCATGGAGGAGACCGCCAAGGTGATCCCGGACGCAACCTACTGCTCGACTCCCTACGAGGCATGTCAGGGCGCGGATGCTCTGGTGCTGCTGACCGAGTGGAATGAATACCGTGCCCTGGATCTCCAACGGCTGAGGAGCTTGCTCAAGACTCCGTTGTTTATCGACTTGCGCAACGTCTACACTCCGTCAGCGATGATCGAAGCCGGTTTCTGTTACCACAGCGTCGGGAGAGCACCCGTGTGTTGATCCTGTTCCGCTGCCTCCTCTTTGTGCTGCTGGCGGCCTCGGGGTCGTCGGCAGCCCCTCACAGCCACCAGCCCGGGCCATCTTCCGCCATTTCAGCCCGTGAGCTGGATGTACCGGCGGATTGCAAAGACCTCCCGCTACAAACCTTCGAGATCGTCCATTCGTACCCTCATGATCCGGGAGCATTCACACAGGGGCTTTTGTATCATCAGGGCTTTCTCTACGAAAGCACTGGGCTTTACGGCAGATCATCCCTCCGGAAGGTGGAGATTGAGTCAGGCAAGGTACTCCAATCGAGCTCGCTTTCGCCTGCCGTATTCGGGGAAGGTCTGGCTCTCTGGGACGGACGGCTCGTCCAGCTCACGTGGCAGTCGAAGGTCGGGTATGTGTATGATGTGAATACACTTGCTCCCATCAGGCAGTTCCAGTATCAGACGGAAGGCTGGGGCCTGACCCATGACGGGAGCTCCCTGATCATGACGGACGGGAGCGCCGCTTTGATTTATCTTAACCCGGTGAGCTTCGAGGAAGAGAGGCGGATCGTGGTGCGCTGCGGAAGCACTCCGGTGGCGCAGCTCAACGAGCTTGAGCTGGCTCGAGATGAGATCCTGGCCAATATTCTCGGCAAGGACGTGATCGCGCGGATTTCGCCGCAAACAGGGACCGTTCTCGGCTGGATCGATCTGAGTGGGCTCCGTGCGGCGCTGGGGCCTGTGAGAGGAGCGGATGTACTGAACGGCATCGCATACGACCCCGAGGCCGATCGGCTCTTCGTCACGGGAAAGCTCTGGCCCAAACTCTTCGAGATCAGGCTGACCGCATCGCCTGAGCCTTCGGCTCCATCCTCATCGTCACCGTAGGGAGCGTGCCGAATCTGGGGTTACCAAGCCAGATTCCTCTCTTGCCCAGTCCCTTGGGAAGCGGGCTCGACGGACGATAGCCTGCCGGCCTCATACCCCGGATCGAAGCTCAGAATCAGATCGAGGAAGGTCACCCCCTGGTCTCCCGGCCACGTCCTCAGAGTCGGCTTTTCCGCAATGTCATCGACTTCATAATACGACGCGAAGACATCACGGTTCGAGCGGGTGTCCGGCAGAATGTACACGACGCCATAGGTTTCGGTGAAAGCCGGCCTCACGACCTTATCGTAAAACTTTTCCGGAACATTGATGCAGCCAAAAGAAATGCGGTTGTCATTCGGCGTTGAACTGGTTAACCGCTCCAGACGGCGCTCCACGGGGTTCGTCGTGACTACCCGATGCAGGGAAAGGGCAAGACCGTAATCCACCCAGAGGATCTCCTTTCCGTTGTAATCGCGGCCCAGTGAGGCTATGAAGCGGCCTGCGGGGGTCGTACGCTCCTCGGGGCGAATAGCCGACAACTCCCGGTCACCGATTCCAGGCACGGAATCGTCACCCCGCGCAAGTCCCACCAAGGCCGGGGCTGCACCACGAAGTCGGCCATCGGCATAGAACAGGAAGACTTTGCCGTCTGTCTTATCGACGATCAGAAACGGCATGTCGCGATTGTCTCCCGAATCGACGACCCAGTCCGCCAGGCGATGGGCATTCTTGGACTTTGGCTCCCGTTCGAAGTTGGCTCGTTTGGCCTGAGGGAGTCCACGGGGGGGTGGCGCAAGAGGGGGTGCGTAGGCAAACGCTGACTCTGGCGCAGAAGTGGATGGGGTTACGCTGGGAGGCTGGAGACCGTTATCCGTCACGGCAGCTTGACGTGAGGCGCAGCCCACAACCAGCAGGCAGAGGCAAATGCCTTTCGCGATCATCCCCGCAAGCGTGCCTGCGTTCCTGAGCGCGTTATGTGTCACGATGGCGCCCGAACACACCGCCCGGTCCTTTCTCTCTCTGGTCCCCAATGATTGCCGATGGCGAAGCGCAAAACAGCTCTCGCTTACCAGCAATCATAAGGAGCCCTGCCTCGTGCTGCAAGCATCACTGAGGCAGGGTCGGTAATGATCTAGTTGCGGCCCTTCTTGACAGGAGCCGGTTTTGCTGGCGGGAGTGGCTGAGGAGCAGGGGCTCTTTCAACCTGCGCCGGAGGAGCGGGCTCAGGCTCTACCTTCTTCTGATTACAAGCGCAGCCACTCACCGATACCGCAAAGAAAATACCGAATACTGCAAGTCCGACGATTCTTTTCATACTCCGCCTCCTGTTTTGATTTTTCTACTGTTTACTCCACCTTCGACACTTGCCGACCCCCCGAAATCTCTGGTTCGACAATCCCTGTAACGACCGTGCACTCTCTTTCCTCAATCGTTTTGTGGAAGGCCTCCAATGTAGCACACCACAAGGAGCGTTAGAAGTGATTTTCGCGAGGTATTTACAAGAGTGGGAGTATGCTCCGCACCTTACGACCCATGATGGCGACCCAAGTGTGGCTAACTGCAGGTGGGAGCTCGGGAAAAGAGAAATCACCCCTTATCGATTGGTCAATGGCAAAGCCATTCTCGATAAGCAGAGTCCGGATCGACTCGGCCTCAACATCGTGAAATCCTGAGACCACCAGGATACCTCTCGCCCGTACCCTCGCCGTCAATTCCGGCAGAACTCGCCCCAGGATGGCATACGGCAAGTTCGCCGCCACGCAGTCGAATTGGCCCCCAACCGCTGATGAGGGCCCGTTGATCCAGTGGGAGCGCTCGCCCAGCTGATTCCCCGCCGCATTTTTCCTCGAGACGTGAATGGCTCTTGGATCGATGTCGACACCAACCGCCGTTGAGGCTCCAAGTCGCAGTGCAGTCAGAGCCAGAATCCCCGAGCCGCATCCCACATCCAGAAAGAGGCTGCAAGGCGAAGTCGGGACAGCGGCGTCCAGGAGCTCGAGACACAATCTCGAGGTCACATGGCGGGGATGGAACGCGCTCCTGCAGTCGATCATGAGGTCACAGGCGCGCCTTTCCCAGGGGAAAACCGGTGAGCACTGGATCACCAATTTTGACGGCAGCTCGATGCGCATCTGGCTGTTCTCCAGGTCAAGGGGACATCTGGGTCAGGCGCAGGCCATGTCCAATATGCGAGGACCAGCCATCACTGCACCTGAACCTCATAGCCCGCTTTGTTGAGGGCATCCAGTACCTCCTGCATATGACCGTGCCCCCGCGTTTCGACCTCCAGCATCACGCGCGTGAGGTGGATGGGCAGGTGGCCGCCGCTGCGGTCGTGGTGAATGTGGAGAACGTTGGCCTTCAATGCCGCAACAGTTCCGAGCATCTTGTGGAGGCTTCCAGGGATGTCGGGCAAAGTGACACCGAATCTCAGATAGCGGCCAGTCCGGAAAAGCCCTTGACGGATGACACGATCGAGAAGAGGACTGTCCACGTTCCCGCCGCTCACGAGCAGGACCACTTTCTTGCCCGCAGCTCGGTCACCAAGTCGGTGCATGAGTGCGGCAATGGCAGCCGCGCCGGCGCCCTCGGCCAGGATGCGCTTTCGCTCGATCAGCGCCAGAATCGCCGTCGCGATTTCATCCTCTTCCACCAGAACGACCTGATCCACGAGACGACGGATGATCGCGAAGGGCGCCTCCCCGAGCTGCTTGACGGTGATCCCGTCCGCGAGGGATCGCTCGGCCTCCACCCTCACGGTGTGTCCGAGATCGAGCGCACGGATGGCGGACGGGCAGGCAGCCGCTTGGACGCCAATGATTTCAGTCTGCGGCCGAAGCGCTTTGATCGCCAAGGCCACTCCCGCGATGAGTCCTCCGCCACCGATCGGCACCACGATCATTTCGGCATCCGGCAGATCCTCGGAGATCTCGAGGCCGATGGTTCCTTGTCCCGCGATGATCTCCAGGTCGTCGTAGGGGTGGATGAAGTGCATGCCTTCAGCAGCCAGGCTTTTTGCCCTCTGGATGCAGTCTTCGATGCTCAATCCCTCGAGGACGACACGCCCCCCATACGCGGCCGTGGCCTGCTGCTTGGTGATGGAGGCCCATTCCGGCATGACGATGGTCGACGGGAGGCCCGCGCGCCTGGCGGCCAGGGCCACCCCCTGGGCGTGGTTTCCCGCCGAAGCGGCGACGACACCAGCCCCCCGAACCTGCGGGAGCATCGCCTGGATCTTGTTCGTCGCGCCGCGCAGCTTGAACGAGCCGGTTTCCTGGAGGTTTTCGAGCTTCAAGTAAACCTCCGCACCGCTCATCTTGCTGAAGCTCGGCGAAAAAATGAGTGGCGTGCGTAAAATCCTGCCCGCGAGTCTCGTTGTTGCTCGTTTGACGTCGTCCAGAGCAATCACTCGATTACCTCCTTTGGTGCCGCTGCATCCTCCGGTTGAGCGGTCAGTGCTTCGTTTCTTGGCCTTTCCGATGCAACCGAGCCGTCCACTTGAAGCTCATCCACGATGGGGCAGCTCTCAAGGGTGCAGGTGCAACGGTCATATCGGTTGCAAAGCTGATCCACGCTCGTCTTCTCCCACAGCTGGACACCGGTCACGTAGGCTGCCCGGGCGATCATGTGGGCTGCTACGGGAGCCGTCAGAAACGTGAACACCGTGATGACCAGGGCGCGGGAGATGACTTCAATCTGCGGGAACTTCACGGCTACCGCCAGCATGATAAAGCCCGTTCCCAGTGTCGTCACCTTCGTGGTACAGGACATTCTCATGAACAAATCGGGCATGCGCAGAATTCCGATTCCCGCGATGGCAATGAACAACGCTCCAGTGATCACACAGAGTGCGCAGAGCAGGTCCAGCATCAGTCCGAGCTCCCCGTTTTGACTTGGCGGCGCTCCACATAATACGCGAAGGCCACGGTTCCGAGAAACGCCACAAGCGCTACGATCAGTGCGACATCGAGGAAAACCACCTCCCCCGAATCCAACGCATACAGGGCGATCATTCCAATGGCCACGGTAGCCATGACGTCCAGGGCGACCACTCGGTCGGGAAAACTGGGGCCCTTGATCAGCCGGACAAACGCCAGGAAAATCGTGACGGCAAGAACGAATTCTCCGGCGGAAAGTGCGAGCGCGCACAATGCATTCATCGGAGGAGCTCCATCAGGCGACGCTCGAAGCCGTCCTTGATGCTCCGTCGGAACGACTGCACGTTGTCAATGTACATACCGTGCACGTATAGCACTTTGCGATCGTGCGATACGTCCAGGCTGAGCGTGCCCGGCGTCAGGGTGATGAGGTTGGCGAGAAGAGTGATCTCGAGGTCCGATTCGACGTCGAGCGGAATCGCAACCACCCCGGGATGCATATGGTGCCGCGCGGTGAGCACATCGTAGGCCACACGGAGGTTGGCTACGAACAGCTCCTTCATGAAGAACAGCAGGAAGCCCAGCGTCTGCCGGACTTTGAGATAGTAGCTGGACTCATCTCCCATCGCTCCTCGCAACAGCCAGAGGATCAAGTAGCCGATGATGAACCCCCCCAGGAAGTTGACCGGCTCAAATTGTCCGGTGATCATCATCCAGGTCAGTGCAAGCATGATGTTGAGCAGAAGCCTGCTCATGGCTCACCTCCCAGTATCGATCGCATGTATTGATCTGGATTGCAGAGCTGGTGGGCAGCCCGCTCCGCCGTCCGGTACAGGGGGAGCGGCCAAAGCCCGATGCAGACCGTCAAGAAGACGAGACCCGCCACGGGAAGCAGAAGCGACCGGGGGAGCCTGATGGGCACCTGGTGCGGCATGCCTGGGTCACTCGGAACGTTCGGCGCATCTGTCCAAAACACTTCGGTCCAGATCTTCACCATGGAATACAGCGTGAGAAAGCCCGTGATGAGGATTGCAGCGGCAACCCAGTATTGCTCCTTTGAAAGCCCCGCCTGGACCAGAATGAGCTTTCCCCAAAACCCGGAAAGAGGCGGTATGCCTGAGACTGCCAAGGCCAACAGGAGAAAGAGCCAGGAAATCCCAGGCCGACTCCGGTACCATCCCCCAAGCCGCATGATGTCCGAATGCCCGCCTATTCGCTGGAGGATGCCAGCGAATAGGAAAAGAGCCGTCTTCGCGATCATGTCGTGAACCAGGTAAAACACTGTTCCGATGAGGGCCAGGGGCGTGAAAAGGCCCAACCCCGCCAGGATGATCCCGATGTGAGCGATGAGGTTGAACGACGCGATTCTTCGGAAGTCCCTCTGAGGGATCGCGCCGAGAACCCCGACGATCATCGTCACAACCGACAGGAGAAGAATCAGTCGGTGGAGACCCTCCCCCTCTCGGATGAACAGCAGGGTGAAAAAACGGATCAGGGCATAGATGCCCACTTTGGTCAGGAGCCCGGCGAAGACGGCCGAAACCGGCACGGGGGGAGTGTGATAGGAAGCAGGAAGCCAGAAAAAGAGAGGAAAGACCGCTGCCTTGATCCCGAACGCCAACAGGAACAGCGTCGCAAGCGTGGACGCCATCGGGGTCTGAGCGCTCGATCTCAACTGAAGGGCAAGGTCCGCCATGTTCAGGGTTCCGAACGTCCCGTAGAGCACGCCGACGGCAGCCAGAAAGAGGGCCGATGCGATGAGGTTGAGCGTGACGTATTTGATCGTTCCCTCGAGCTGGGCTTTTTCGTTTCCCAATGCCAGGAGAACAAAGGAAGCAATGAGCATCACCTCGAACCAAACGTAGAGATTGAAGATGTCACCCGTAAGAAATGAGCCGCAGACGCCCATGGTGAGGATGTGCAGGAGGGGATGGTAACCGAACGCCTCCCTGCCTTCGTCAATCTCCGTGAGCGAGACCACCGAGACGACACACACCACGAGCCCCGTCACGACCAACAGGACGGAGCTCAGCAAGTCGGCCACGAGCGTGATTCCATATGGAGCAGGCCAATCCCCGACTTGGATGGACAAAATCCCGTTGTCATAAACGGAGATGAAAATCGCACACGAGGTACACAAGAGCGCCGACCCAGATCGGAAGAGCACACGTCTGAACTCCAGTCACGAGTGGATAACTCGT
>CALBZH010000369.1 GCA_937889795.1 uncultured Syntrophobacteraceae bacterium
ACCACCGAGATCTACACTCTTTCCCTACACGACGCTCTTCCGATCTATAAGGGAAGCAGATGAAGTGAGAGTCGGGAAAGCCGTATTTGAGACCCGGCACTTCCGGTCCCTGACGATAAGCCAGATTCAAGATGTCGGAGGCCAGGATGACATCGGCGGGAACCTCGGCGGCCTCTTCGCCTTCCTTGGGCTCCTTGGCTCGGGGATCCTCGCCAAACGCGGAAGCCGGGACCATACCGGTGGCCAGGACCACGAGATCCAGGTCATCGAGAAGGATGCTCTCGCCAAGCAGCTCATCCAACGCTTCCACGGCCACCTTCCCGCCGCTCACCTTCACTTCGGGATCCTGGCAGCGCACGAAAATGACACCCGCCTCCTGCGCCGCCCGGTAGAAGTCCTCGGACTGACCGGGGGTGCGCATTTCCTTGAAAACGATGAAGACGTTGGCGTCGGGATCTTCCTTCTTGATCAGGATGGCCTGCTTGAGCGAGGTCAAGCAGCACGCGGACGAGCAGTAAGGCAGCCGCTCGGGATCGCGCGAGCCGGCGCACTGCAGGAAGGCCACGGTCTTCAGGCCCTTCCCGTCGCTCGGACGGGCCAACTTTCCCGCCAGCTTCATTTCTTCAAACTGAACGTTCGTGATGACGTTCGGGCTCTGGCCGTAACCCAGCTTCGCATCCAGGTTGGCCGGGTCGTAGGGCTGCCAGCCAGCAGCCATGACAACGGCGCCGATGCGGTGGGACTTGGACGTCCCGTTCTGCTTAATGGAGGCTTCGAACACACAGGGACCGCCGGCGAGCTGCACGACCTTGGCGCCTGTGTACACCGTGATGTTCCCATTCTGCTTCACGGCGTCGGCCAACTGGGCCACATCGTTTGGCGTGACTTCCTTGTAAGGCGTGGTCACCCGCTCGACGACCTTCTTCTGAAACCCGCCCAGATCCGCTTCCTTTTCGACCAGGACGGCCTTGTAGCCGGCCTTCGCCACTTCGAGCGCTGCCGTCATGCCCGTTACACCGCCACCGACGACCAGGATGTCCTTGGACAATTCCGCTTCGGGCTTGTACGGCTCGGGCATTTCCATCTTGTCCAGCTTGGCGCCACTCATGCGGATGTAGTCTTCCGCCATCATCTGGGTGTCTTCGTGGTTGGGCGGCTGGACCCAGACCACCTGCTCACGCAGGTTCACGCGATCCACGAGGCAGCCTTCGAAGGAAAACACGTCATACATCACGCGCGGCGAGCAGGCGGCGATCATGATGGTGTTGACGCCTTCCTTCTCGATGTCGTTCTTGATGAGCTGCACGCCTTCGGGACTGCACAGACTGGGATGCTTCTGGCAGATGGCCGCCTTGCAATCGCTGGCCGGCACCTGACTGAGCGCGTCGATATCCAGGGCATCCCCGATTCCGCATCCAGTACAAATATATGCTGCGATTTTCTTCTCCATTGAGTCTTACCTCCTCGAAATGGATTGAATGGCTTTGAGTGCCGCCGCTGTGCCATCCTGAACCGATTCTGACACGCCAGCGGGAGTCCTCGTGCACCCTGCAGCACATATTCCCTGTCCGGCGTCCAATGAAGCCACGAACCCGTACTCATCGTAGGTGACGTTCGCGGGGACCGGCTCATCGGAAGTGGTCGGCTGCATGCCGGTCGCCAACACCACCAGGTCCACGGTCATTTCGTGCAGCGCCGCCGCGGTGGTGTCCTCGACTCGAAGCATCAGGTTCTTGTCGCCATCCTGCTCGATCTTGGCGACCTTGCCCTTGAATAAGACCGTGTTGGGATCTTCCTTGGATTTCCGGTAGAAATCCTCCAGCCGATCCATGGCTCGAATGTCGATGTAGAAGATGTAAACCTTGGCGTCGGGGTACTGCTCGCGCACGTAGGTCGCCTGCTTCATGGAAGCCATGCAGCAGATGGTCGAGCAGAACGGCAGGTGGTTCTGGTCACGCGACCCGGCGCACTGAACGAAAGCGACCGTTTTCGGGGGCTGGCCATCGGAGGGGCGCAGGATCTTGCCCTGGGTGGGGCCGCCGTAGGAAGCCAACCGCTCCATCATGACGTTGGTGATGACGTTGGGGTAGGCTCCACTGCCATAGGAGTCGAGCTTGGTCACATCGTAGGGCTTCCAGCCGGTCGCCCACACGATGGAGCCCACCTTGAGATCCAGCATCTTTTCCTGCATGTCGAGGTCCACGGCACCGTACGCACAGGCCTCCTTGACCTTTTGGGCTTCGCTGCTCTTGGCCAGAGCGGGGTCGATCACGAAACGCGCGGGGAAAGCCATGTCATGGGGCAGGTAAGCAGCCTTGATCTTGTCCATGTTGTAATTGAAGGGGTTGTCGATCTCCATCGTCGTGGCTTCGGCGCACTTGCCGCACATCGTGCACTTTTCGTTCACGTACCGGGGATTGATCTTGATGGAGACGTCGAAGTTCCCTTCCCAGCCGGTGACGCTCACCACTTCGGCCATGGTCAAGAACTTCACCTTCGGATTGGACTTGATCCGCTTGAAGTTGATTTCCAAGCCGCAGTACGGGGGACACAGCTTGGGGAAGTACTGATGCAGCTGAGCCACCCGGCCACCGAGATACGGATTTCTTTCCACGATGTACACTTCGTGGCCCGCTTCGGCTGCTTCGACGGCGGCGGTGAGCCCGCTCATACCGCCTCCGACCACCAGAATACTTTGCGTTACGGTGTTTGACATGCTTTTCCTCCTAAGAGCTGTTGAAAATATTGAGAACCCCACCAGCGATTGGGCGCAATCTCCGAGGTTCCATACCGCCAGGAATGCGGCACAGGAATTGCATAAACCACACCCCTAAGAGTCTATGTGCTTATATACACAAACTGAATGGTCCTTGCAACAAAAAGATCCACCCGACAACATGAAATCATTCTTGAATCCCACGGCACCCTTGCCCTCTCCCGGTCGCCGCCCCGACGATTCCGGGAGCTCGGTATTGTGAAATAAAGGTCACAAGTGAGCCCGTTTCTCCCTTGCAAAAAAGCACCGACTCGCATATGGTGACAGGTACCGCTCATTTCCGCGGGTCCCCGCCCGGATCCACCTCGGAAATGCACAAGCGATCCATGGACATCATGCCGGTCGCCATCCTTGGTCAACAACGGAACCGATCCACTGAATGAATGGAGTCAGAATCATGAACGACACCGGATCCAAGAGCAAATTCATTGAAATGGGCGTGAAGCTGGCCTTGTCTTTCGCGGCCCTTTTCCCCGTCTATGCCATACTCTACATCACCTTTCCCGCATCCATCGTCGCCATTTACATCCTTTCCGCCATTCTGTTCTCCGCGTTCGCCCCCTGGGAAGACCTCAAAAAGAAGTTTCTCTCGTAATCGAGTCGGTTCATGAAAATCATCCACTACTCCGAGCAGGAAGCGAAGACCTTCGACCAGCATCCCGCCAAGGCCGTAACGGGCCGGGTTGTGATCGGCAGGGCCGACGGCGCGGAGCGCTTCTGCATGCGCGTGTTTGAAATCGCACCCGGTGGGCACACGCCGCAGCACACCCACGAATGGGAGCATGAGATTTTCGTTCACGAAGGGGAAGGCGAGGTCTACCAAGAAGGGTCATGGATCCCGATCGCCAAAGGCAGCGTGCTCTTCGTTCCCGGAGGGGAAGTGCATCAGATTCAAAACATCGGCGCATCGCCACTGGTCTTCGTCTGCCTCATTCCGAGCAGCGCCCCCGAGATTTGAAATAGAGACCCCCCTCTCACGGTTGGATCGTCATCATTCGTTCCACCGTAGAGGGGGGCGCCATGCGGTTCGGCCGGCCCGATCAGAACCCGAAATGGAAGCTGATCCCCGGGAGAAAGGGATAATAGAA
Organism: uncultured Syntrophobacteraceae bacterium; assembly: GCA_937889795.1. Taxonomy (GTDB): domain Bacteria; phylum Desulfobacterota; class Syntrophobacteria; order Syntrophobacterales; family Syntrophobacteraceae; genus CALBZH01. The sequence continues at coordinate 3,865 of CALBZH010000369.1, forward strand.
CGGAGCACCGACGTTAACGTAGGGGCGATAGGGATACGGATAACCGTAGCGGTAATAGCCGCCATAATAGGAGGGAGCGTATCCCGGATAGTACCCTACCGGGTACCCATAGAACGGGGACAAGTAGACCCCACCCCAGTACGGTCGATAGTAGGAATGATACCCCCAGTGCCCTCTGCGGTAATACCCTGCCTCACTCCATGAAACGGCCGCCATCACCAATGACACTGCCAGCAAAGCGATAACGAGAACCTGCATCCTTTTTCTTCTCATGTGCTATCACCTCCTCTGATGAGTTTATGTTTCAATTATAGGCCTTCCCATCCGTCATGCAAATGCTCACCTGACAACCCGCGCCAACCGACTCAGTCCAGCTTGGAGCAAAGGCTCTGCATGAGCTTCAGCGCTTCTTCCCGGGGCGATTTGGAGTCACCTGGCGCGGTCAGCGTGCGGAACGCCTGCCTCAGCTCTTCACAGGCCGCCTGCTTCTCATCCTCCGCCAGCAGCGCCTCAGCCAGCCCCAATCGGTTCTCGACATAGTCGGGCGCCAGATTGACTGCACGCTTGAAGTGGAAGATTGCTTTGCTGAAATCGCCCACACTCATCGGGAAGCTGGGTGCTTTCAAATAGAGCTCTCCCAGGAGCCGGTCGGCCCCCCCCTGATCCACTCGGGGATCGAGATTGGCCGCTTCCAGCGCTTCTCGCTCGATGACGCCAACAAGCTGCAGTCCTTGTGCGGAGTTGTTTTCGGCGACCAGAGCCGTGAGGTAAGCATAGAGATAGTGGGCAAAAGCGTTGCGGGCATCCGCTCGTACGATCTGCTCCGCAAGGAGGCGTCCCTTTTTAGCATCCGCGAGGCGGCGTCTTTTTTCAGCGCCGTCTCTGGCCAAAACCAGGTAACAGGCCGCCGCCTTGCCCCCCGCTTCGGGAATGGTTTCCACCTGGTCGGCCCATGCATCCGCTTCGGCCCGGCTGCACGTATCCGGCAACTGAGGCACCGCATTTTCAGAAGCGAACGTCTCCATCGTTTGGCCCTCCGAGGCTTCTTTCGACGCTTTTTCGAGGCCTCCCCGGAGACGTGCCACTTCCGCCGACTGGCGTCCCACCCACGAGCAGCCCGACAGAATCAAGGCAAGGCCCAGGCAGGCCAGGACGATCACGCGCTTATCACGGCTTACAGGGTCCATGCTCGCCTTCCTGCACGAGAGTCTCAAGGGCACCATCGGCGGGTCCGAACCCGTCCGTTTGCAGCTGTCTGAGTAACGCCTGCCCTTCCGGGCTCCTTTTCATCTCAAGAAACACGCTGGTCAGTTGCTTCTGTCTGGCGTCCGGTCCACCAAACCAGACGACGGGACTGAAGGGAAGCTCTTTCGATTGGTGAGTGATCTTGATCGAGTCAACGGACGGTGACTGCTTGAGTGCCTCATACTGAGCGCGGTCCAACACCACCCCTGCCGCTTTCCCCTGGATCATTCGGCGCAACGCCATGAGAGGCTGCGGTGTTCCGCTGAGCCGGAACGGAAGCACAGCGGCCTTCGACCCGAAAAGCAAGCACGCAGCGGCCTCGCTATCGTAGAGCATCGTTCCCGAAACCACGCCTTTCAGCTGGTGCCAGTCATCTGGACCTGAGGTCGATACCGCCAGCCGCCACATGTCCTTATCGTATCCTCCTGGCCTTGAGGACGCAAGCGGCTTCATCGCAAACCCACGCCCATGGCTCACATAGAAGGGCAGGCTCACGATGCCCCACGCGGGGGGAGACGTGCGAAGGAGCTCGAGAGCCGGCTCCAATTCGTTGAAATACCGCCCTTTGACCTGGCTCCCACCGCCCATCTTCTTCTGCACGTAAGCCCCAAGAGCGTCCATGGTCGGCTGAGCCTCTTCAGGCGTCCCCGGCTGCCCAGGCTGAATGATCACAAAGTCGAGCGAACCGGCACAGTGCCCGCTTCCAGCCAATCCGAGCACGATACACAGGACTGCGATGACCCGACTCAAACGCTTCACGGAGTGGCTCCCTCCTTCGGTGCGATGTGGCCACACACTCTGAGCGCGCACGGGAGAACGAGCAGGCAAGCCGCCATTCCCGTCACCGATCCCAATACCATGACCGCGCCAAGGCTGGCCAACCCCTGGTGGTCCGCAAACAGAAGCCCACCGAAGCCCGTGATCGTCGTCAGAAAGCTCGATGCCACAGCCGTCGGCGTGCTGGTTGAGAAAAGGTCGGCACTCCCTTTGAGCTCACCCCAGCGGTCGAGCAAATGAACCCCCCCATCGACCCCAACCGCGATGAGCATGGGAATCGCAAAAAAATTCGCCAGATTGAAGTCGACGCCCAGCCAGCCCATCCATTCCAGCAACCACAGCACGCCCACCGCGAGGGGGGCCAGTGCCAGGAGCACAAACCGAATCGAGCGCGCGTAAGCCCATAGGATGAGACTCACCAGCACCACGGTGACACCCGCGGCATACAGGAATGTCCGGTGCATGAGATACGCCGACTCCAACACCACCACGGGCACGCCGCCCGCCTTCGGGTCCACCCCTCGGAGTGCGTCCACAAATCGCTGAAGATTGTCGAAATCCCAAATATCCCCTTGGGGCGACACCTTGATCTGGAAACGACCGTCCTGTCCGATGAAGAGACGTCGTACGAATTCGGGCAGTCGATCGACCGTCAGGGGCTCCGTGGCGACCCACCGGAAAACGCGCTCCGCAACTGATTGCACATCCGCCACGACCCTGCTCCAGAAGCCGGTGAGGCGAGAAACAGAGCCCGGGTTGCTTTCGAGAGCCGACGCTGCCTCCGAAAGCTGATCGATGGACCGCTCGACGAGGGCAAGCTCTGAGCCGGCGCCTGCGACAAAAAGCTTTTCGGCGAGCGCCTCAAGCGTCTCATTCAAGTGACCAAGACTCTGGACCAGCAGGCTCGCGTGCTCGGTCGATGGGGGTGAGATTGGGCCGGCCCACCGTCCCACCAGAGCCCGGAGATCCGCCAATGAATGCGCCATATCATCCCGCTCTTCGGGCAAATAATCAAGGATACTCTCGACCTTTCCAACCAATGGCACGCTCCGGGCCTTAGCCACCTGATCCTTGACCCCGGCGACCGAGTCTGCCGTAAGGACGGCGAACCAAGTCGATTCGTCCTTTGAATCCGT
>CALBZH010000370.1 GCA_937889795.1 uncultured Syntrophobacteraceae bacterium
CCACTCGTGACTGGAGTTCAGACGTGTGCTCTTCCGATCTTCACACACGGGCTCGCAGGCCTCAAGCGCAGCCAGCTCGGGCGGCACCGCGCTCAGCTCTTCATGGCCGCATCGATAGCGCACGGCGATCTTGAGCATTGGAATGCCCGTCAAGACATCCAGTTTGGTCATGGCCAGCCCGGAAAGCCCGTTGAGCCTCACCGACGTGTTGACGACCACCATGTCGAGCCATCCGCAGCGCCGCGGACGCCCCGTTGTGGCACCGTACTCTCCGCCGACCTGCTGAATCCGCTCACCGGTGGCATCAAGCAGCTCGGTGGCAAACGGTCCTCCTCCCACCCGGGTTGTATAGGCCTTTACCACGCCGACCACCCGGTCTATCCGGGTCGGACCGATCCCGGACCCGCAGCAGGCATTGCCGGCAACCGTGTTGGAAGAAGTCACGAAGGGGTAAGTCCCGTGATCCACATCCAGATGAGTCCCCTGAGCTCCTTCGAACAGGATGTTCTTTCCTTGGCGGTCCGCGGCGTACAAGCGCTCCGATACGTTCTCGGCAAATGGCTTCAAGCGTCTACCATACTCAAGGTACTCTTCGGCGATTGCCTCAAGGCTCAGGATGTCGGCCCGAAAGAACTGCTTGAGAAGAAAGTTCTTCTCCTCCAAATTGACCTCAAGCTTTTCACGCAGCTTCTTTTCGTCGAATAGGTCGTGAACGCGGACACCGGTTCGACAGACCTTGTCTTCGTAACAGGGCCCGATGCCACGCCCCGTGGTACCGATCTTCCCAGCTCCTTTCTTGGCTTCCCGAGCGGCGTCCATCGCACGATGGTAGGGCATGATCACATGGGTGTAACGGCTGATGAGCAGGTTCGCGGGACTAATGGCAATGCCGGCCTGCTCCAGCTCATCCAGCTCCTGGATGAGCACCGACGGGTCCAGCACCACACCGTTTCCAATCATGCAAAGCTTCCCGGGATGGAGAATACCCGATGGGACCAGGTGAAAGATGAACTTCTTGCCGTTCACCACCAGGGTGTGTCCGGCATTGTTGCCTCCCTGAAAGCGGACCACGTAGTCGGCTTTCTCCGTCAGCAAATCGACGATCTTCCCTTTGCCTTCATCGCCCCATTGGGTTCCGATGATCACCACGTTTGCCATTCTCTTGCCCTCAAGCCGACCGCATGGAGCGGCAGCATCTCGAAGAGTCCACGCCAAGACTTCGCTGTGAAAAACAGCACATAATTCCTAATGAAAAATCGGGTGGCTGTCAAAACAAATTCGGGAGCGGCAAAGGATGGGGATGAGAGCGGAATAGAAGGGAATCGAGGCAGACCCGCGCCCTGGAGCCGTGCCGCCAGCCCCCGGCTTCTTCGCCGAGCCTGCCTCGCTTTGGAGACGAAGAATCACATGGAGCGAAGTCTTTGGATGCGCTCTTCAATAGGCGGGTGGGTACTGAACAGATTGGCCAAGCTTCTGCCCGACAGGGGGTTGACGATGAAAAGGTGGGCGGTCTCGGGTCTTGCATCCATCATCGGGATGCGGTGTGAAGCCATCGCGAGCTTCTCCAAGGCACGGGCCAGGGATTCCGGATTGTGAGTCAAGCGAGCCGAAGTCTCGTCCGCAAGGTATTCACGCGATCGTGAAATGGCCATTTGAATCAGCATCGCCGCGATGGGGGCAACAATGGCCGCAACAAGAAATCCAAGGATCCCGCCGCCGCCTTCTTCATCATCGCTGCGCACGCCGCCGAAGATGGCACTCCATTTCACCATGTTTGCAAGCATCATCACGACACCTGCAAGAGTCGCCGCAATCGAGCTGACCAAAATGTCACGGTTTAGGACGTGCCCCATTTCATGCGCGAGCACGCCACGAATCTCCTGCGGCGAAAGCAGTCGCAATATCCCCTCGGTAACAGCCACGACCGCATGCTCCGGATCACGACCGGTCGCAAAAGCATTCGGCGTTTCCTCAGGGATGAGATAGAGACGCGGCATGGGGAGCTGAGCTTCCCGGGCGATTTCGCGCACCATCCCGTAAAGCTCGGGAGCGTCGTGCTCCTCGATGGGCTGAGCCCTGTACATGGCCAAAACAATCTTGTCGGAAAACCAATAGCTGCCGATGTTCATGGCCGCAGCCAGAACAAAGGCCAAAACCATTCCCTGGGAACCCCCCAATTGGCGGCCCATCAAGACGATGAGTCCCGTCAGAAGGGCCATGAGCATGGTCGTTCGGAATCGCGTGCTCATACAATCTCCTTCGCGTCAAAGCATCTTGTCATGTCTACAAGGAATGAACAGTGACCTTGTGTTGGGAAGCCTGGGAGGCGCGTTGCTTGGGGACCATGATCTTCAAGACTCCGAACTTGAGCTCGGCTTGTACGGCGTCTTCCCGCGCTTCGCTCGGAATGCCGAGACTTCGGGAGAACGGGCCGTGGCCCCGCTCGCTCCTAATGGTTTTCACGTCCCCAGCGGCTTCAGAAGGCAAGGGCCGATCACC
>CALBZH010000371.1 GCA_937889795.1 uncultured Syntrophobacteraceae bacterium
CAAATTGAGGCACATAGCACGTGATTCAGACAACCCGAACCGAGTATGAGGAGCACCACAAGCCCCATGCTCCTCACGAGCACAAACGAAGATCCTTTCTCGAGGACGTCTTCGATTTTGACTAGTCCCACCGCTTTAGCCTGCATGCGATCGACGGGGGCTCGCCCCGGCGGCCCCCGTCCGACGCGCTATCCTACAGGGAAAGCAGCACACGGGCGTCGAGTGCAACCGCGCCGCTGCCGGCGTCGTCCAGGGCGACGGGGTTGAGGTCCAGCTCTTGAATGACGGGGAAGTGGTGTATCAGGAGGGACACTCGCTCCAAGATTCCCGCCGCTGCAGGGAGATCGGCCGCTTCCATTCCTCTGAATCGGCCAAGCAAGCGACTGCCGGCCAGCTCCCCAAGCATGTCCAAGCCCGTCCTGCGATCGATCGGGGCAAGACGCATCCGGACATCCCTCAAAACCTCGACCATGACGCCTCCCAAACCGGCCAGCACGATCGGCCCGAAAGACGCGTCCCGCTTGGCTCCAATGATGAGCTCCCGCCGGGCTGGAGCCATCCTTTGGACCACGATCCCGGAGACGTCCGCCGAAAGATCCCGCAGTCGACGCCACTCCACCTCCAGACCTGCTTGATCCGCCACGTTCAGCGCGATGCCGCCCCGATCGGACTTGTGAAGGAGTGACGGAGCCACCGCCTTCAGGGCCACCGGAAACCCCATCGCCTCAACCGCATCGCGCGCCTGCTCGAAGCTCCGGCTCATACGCCAGCGAATGGTCGGAACGCCAATCATCCCCAGCAATTCCAGCGCCTCATGAAGAAGCGGCTGCCGGTTTTCGCGTTCGATGGAGCGAAGCCATCGCTCGATATCCTCGAGCGGCAAGCCGTCCGTTACCGCTCCGATCCGTGCGGATTCCTCAGCCCTGTGCCGGCTCCACCGGCACTGGACGGAGAGGGCCCGTACCGCTTCGGTCGGCTCCACGAAAAAAGGAAGCTCCAGGTTCTTCTCCAGGAGCACCCGCTCATCGAGGGGAACCTCGACGACAACGGCCACGGGCTTCCCAACGCGGACCGAAAGCGCGGCAAGACTTTCCACCAGCTCCCGGGTGGCGTCACGCTCGCTCAGCATTTGTGAGACCTGAATGAACACGACCCCATCGATCCCATCCTGAGACAGGGCTTTCTCGACAACGCTGTAGTAGAAGGAAACGTCGTAGACATCCCCGAGATCCAACGGATTGTCGGACCGGATAACCCCGGAGCGACCTCGACTGTGCGCGTCAGCCAGGATCTCCGCTCCGAGGCTTGGCAGCTCAAATCCATAGCGGGCACACGCATCGGCCGCGACCACGGCATGCCCTCCCGAACGGGAGATGACGGCGAGTCTGTTCCCCGCAAGCCTCGGCAGCGACAGACCTTTCACCGCATTGATCGCCTCCGACACGGACCGGACCCTCACGATGCCGCATTCCTGGCAGACCGCATCGACGACGCCATCGTCCGCGGCCAGAGCCGCCGTGTGCGATTGAGCAATGGTACGGCTGAGCGAGCTGACGTTCGACTTATGAAGCACGATGGGCTTGGCACATCGTCGGGCTAGGTCCGCAAGCAGACGCCCCCTCTTGATGTCCTCCAGATACAGATAGATGACATCGGTATCGGGGTCTTCCGCGAGATAGGCCAAGAAGTCAGCTTCATCCGAGCAGCGCTTGTTGCCCATGCTGACAAGCTTGCTCACCCCAACTCCTGACGTGGACAGTCTTTCGGCAAGCGATAGCCCAACGCCCCCGCTCTGGGCGCATACCCCGACGGATCCTTTCCGATATGGGCTTGGCAGAGCCACGAACGGCGTGTAAAGACCGTTGGCCGTATTGAGGATGCCGATGCAGTTGGGCCCGACGAACCGGATGCCGTACCGGGAGCACGTCTCGACAATCGCGCGGTCAAGCGCTTCCCCTTCCGCTCCGAGCTCTTGAAACCCTCCGGACTGGATCACGGCCCATCGCGTCCCCTTCTGGCCACACTGGTCGAGAATATCGGGGATGAAACGAGCCGGGGTGAGGATCACCGCCAAGTCCGGTCGGCCCGGCAGCTCCGCGACCGATGCGCAAATGCGATGCCCGAAAACCTCCCCACCACGAGGTCCAACCGCATAAACCTGGCCCCCATAGCCGAAGCTCACCAGGTTGCTCAGGATGTTCTTCCCCAAATTGTCCTCGGACTCGGAAACCCCGACCACGACGATGGACTCCGCACGGAATAAGCCGTTCATACCCCTCCCTTGTCCTCGTTGATTGGTTTGGACAGGAGACTGCGGAAACACAGCCTCCCTTCTCCTGACAGACCCGCCAGCCCCGCAATCGCTAGAATGGAAGCTCGGCGCACGCCTGATCAAGAGAGCCCAGATGCCAGCTTCCCATTTCATCAAACGGGCTTCGCTCGTCCAGAACGCGCTCCCAGCAGTCATCCATGGGGTCCCTCATCGTCACTTCCTTGTAAGTGCTCTCGCTCTTCATGGCCAAGCTCCCTTCGTGCTCGTTGCTGAATTGCCACCATTCCATCCGCCTCATCCGCTGCTCCGCTCCAAATATCAAGATTCATGCCTTCGCAAGGGAATGAGGAAACACGCCATCTGGGGCCGGGCCGAGCCAGAATTGCCTGACGAATGTAGAATTTATTAGACATCTATTGTAGAAAGCAGATAGAATAAAATCTACATTCGACATCCATTGGATTCGGCTGCAATTCTCTTCCTGGAAGGAGCGGGTTACCGTGGAAGCCTTGAATTTCATGCGAGTGCCACCCCGATTGCTGCAGGCCGTTTTGGACAACCCCTTTGAGGGCATGGTCATCATCGATGACCAAGGCGTTATCTGGCACTTCAGCAAGGCGAACGAGCCCTTCTACGGCATCACGGCCGAGGAGGCGATGGGACGCCACATTCGTGATGTGGTTCCCTCGAGCAGTCTGCCCGAGGTGGTTCGAAGCGGCAAGCCCGTCTTGGGAGACACATTCGACATCAACGGGCGCAAGGTCATCGTCAACAACTATCCCATCAGGCTTGGGGAAACGATCATCGGTGCGGTCGGCAAGATGATCTTCCATAATCTCAACGCCTTTGTCGCCCTCAAGCACAAGATCGGGGAGCTCGAGAGCACCGTGCGCCGCTACGAGCAGGAGATTCGGGCCATCTACCGCGCCCGGTACTCCTTCGAGGACGTCGTCGGCAGAAGCGACAAGCTGTACCACGCCAAGGACGCGGCCCGCAGACTCGCCGCCTCCCCAAGCCCTGTTCTGCTGACGGGCGAGAGCGGCACGGGCAAGGAAATCTTCGCTCACGCCATCCATCAGGCGAGCTCCAGGCGAGACCATTCGTTCATTCGGGTCAATTGCGCTTCCATCCCCGCTGAGCTTTTCGAATCCGAGCTTTTCGGCTACCGGGCTGGGGCCTTCACCGGCGCCCTCAAGTCCGGAAAACCGGGCAAGTTCGAGCTGGCTCACCGGGGGACCATCTTCCTGGACGAGATCGGGGAGCTGCCGCTCACGCTGCAGGCAAAGCTCCTACGAGTGCTCCAAGAAAAGGAGATCGAGCCTCTGGGCGCCGACAGTCCCAAGAGCATCGACTTTCGGGTGATCGCGGCCACGAACCGCGACCTCGAGGAGCGCGTGAAGGCGGACTACTTCCGCCGGGATCTTTTCTACCGGCTGAACGTCATCACCATCCAATTGCCGCCCCTGCGGGAGATCCCCGAGGACATCCCCGTGCTTGCCGACCATTTCCTGACAAAGCTCCGACAGCGCATCGCCAGCCCAGCGGTCGGAATCGCGCCTGAGGTGATGAGCCTTTTTCTGGCATACGACTGGCCGGGAAACGTGCGCGAGCTCGAAAACGTCATGGAGCGCGCCCTTGCCCTCTGCCAAGGAAGCACGATCGAGCTCGGCCATCTTCCCAAGAGCATTGTGCGACCCCAATCCGTATCTCATCCGGAGACCCGGGCAACACGTCAGGAGGACGATCGCCTGTCCTTTTCGGTGGGCGACGCGGAAAAAGAGCAGCTCCTAGAAGCGCTGCGGCGCGCTCGTGGCAACCGGACGGAGGCGGCCGCCCTGCTCAACATCCACCGCACAACCCTCTATTTCAGACTCAAGAAATACGGCATCGACTTTGCCGACATCGGCGCTCGGCGCAGGCGCTGACCGGTCTCACTCCCGATACGACGGTCCAGAAGGACACACGCCGCCCAATTCCCCTCTTGAACCAATCTGCGCAGGCGGAGATGCAGGCATCCACCTGTCGATCGCGATCCCCCGAGCTTGTAGCGAAGCACCCGTTGAGGCGCTCACTCATCGCAACGACTTCAACCCCTGCGGCGAGTCATTTGTCGCACGAAAGAAGGGCACCGAAGTAGGCTTATCCCTTCCCCAATGGCTGAGACGTCTCGACACTCAGCAGCTTCGGGCCCTGTTTCAGGCGGAATTCCCCTTCGACCGTCTCCCAAATCCAACCGGAATACCCATAGCCCCCAACTGGTTTCGTCACAAACGAGCCGCGCCAGGTCGTGCTTCTGGCTTCATTGCAGGCTACCGTACCGAACGTTCCAAAGGTGTAGTCGGCGACGGGATGGCAGTAATCACCGCCTCGCAGGGAATCAGCCGCTTGCCGCGCCTCTTCGCCCCCGAAAACCGCCGCCCGAAGCGCGTACTTGTGGTTCTTCGCGCGCACCAGGACCTCATCCATGGACCCAAACGGCGACGTAAAGGCGACCGGTCCGAACACCTCCTCGCGCATGCCCAGCATCTCGTCCGTCGCATCCCGAAGAACCGTGGGCTGGATGAGATTTCCATTGATCCTGCCGCCCACGAGAATCCGGGCACCCTTTCGCACGGCCTCGTCCAGCTGCTCCCGAATGCGGTGTACGGCGAGGTCGCTCACAACCGGTGCGACGTCGGTCCTCTCGTCTTCGGGGGCCCCCACCCGGAGTCGCTTCACCCGCTCGACGAACAGCTCCAGAAACGCGTCGTAAAGAGATTCATGGATGAAGATGCGCTTGGGCGCCGTGCAGGTCTGCCCCGAATACATGAACTTTCCCGCCATCAGATCGCTCAGCGCAAGCTCGAGGTCGGCGTCGGGGAAGACGATGAACGGATCCGATCCGGGACCTTCAAAGACAAGCTTCTTGCCGCTCGAACGGAAAGCTTCCGCGTAGGGCAGGATGTTCTCATCGAATCCGAAGACCACGACCGTCGAAACCTCCGGGTCCTCCAGGGACGCTTCGATAAAGCTCCTGCCGCTGCCCCCGTAAAACGTGATCGCATCCCCGAAGATCGGCCGGTACATGCTTTCCGTGAGCTCCATGAGCTTCCTCCCCTTGGAGGAAAACTTCACGCGCACCCGGTTCCCGACCAGGAAAATGGAAGTGATGGTGGTGTTCAGCCAGGCGCTTCCATTGTAGGAGAGCATGAGCGAAACACTGGAGCCGGTGCCGCCGAGAGGGGCCCTGGCCGCCAGTAAGCCTTCCGTTTCCTGGAACCGCCTGAGATTCTCTTGGACGAGATCCACCTCCGTGCGGCTGTCTTTCACGGTGAATCGCAGCTCCTTCACGGCCAGATCGACAATGGCCTCCCGATTCTTCCCAATGACTTCCGCAAGCGAGACAATCTGGTCCAATCTCTGGCTGAAAGACATGGCAAACCTCTTTGCACCATGAAAGCGCCGACCGAGAGTGCCACTCGCCGCTCATGGAGTCTTCTGGGACTCCCGCCGCGGATAACCTCCGCTACGGTCATGCCTCTGGTTGATCATCATGCTCTGGGAAGCGCGCTGGATGGACCTGATTATGGCAAACCGAGGACAGAGGTGCAACCCCCTCAGCCGAGCAGCCCCTTCGCCCGGACACTCGCTCATCCAAGCAGCTCGGTCGCTGCCGAGCCCGAACTTTTTGAGGCTTCCCCGTACCGTGGCTCCATGGAGCGCTTCCCATTCGATTCATGACGGGTCGAACGCCATGGTTTGGGTTGAATTCCGGGGACGTCTGGCATATTCCTTACGCTGTGGGTATGGGCTG
>CALBZH010000372.1 GCA_937889795.1 uncultured Syntrophobacteraceae bacterium
TCTTCTGCTGGATGCCCATTTCGGTGCATTGCTGGAGAGCAGCCATCATGTCCCTGCCAAAAAGCACGAGGACCAGGATCTCGGCGTCAGAATCCACAGCTTTCTTCACAGCCTCTTTATAGCGAGGAGAGCCGAGCGGCTCGCCAAGTGGCACCAAAACGTCCGAAGCACTCTCGGTGTTTGTGAATTTCTTGAGCGAATCGCGGGTTGACCAGCCCCACGCGTAGTCCGAGGTGATATAAAAGTATTTTTTGCCCGAGTGATTCTTGTTGAGGTGGCGAGAGAGCGCATTGGCAGCCATCCAAGCATTATAGGTCTCTCGAAAGGTATGCCGGTGTCCGTCTTTTCCAGTCACCTCGTTTGCGTAGGTGAGCGTCGCAAGGAAGAGCTTCTTTTGCTCCTGACACAGATTGCTGACTGCCATCGCGACCGCGCTTGAAGACCCGCCCGTGATCATGTCAACACCCTGATCGATGAACCCCTTGACGTTTTCCACCGCTACTTTCGGGTTGGATTGACTGTCCGCGACCAAAAAGCGGATGTTTCTTCCCAGAATGCCGCCCTGCTTCTCGATCTCATATTTTGCGAGGTTGTAGGCATTGAGCTGATCTTTCCCTTGAAGGATGTAAGGTCCACTCAAGGGGATGTTGAGGCCGATGACAACTTCATTGTCAGTGGCTCCGTGAGCCCATGAGCTCAAAGCAATAACGAGAACAAAAACTCCCAAGAAAAAGTACGGACGTGCTCCCTGTGACATGTGACATTCCTCCTTGCGCTCATCACCATTCGGACCGGAAAGTGCGAAAACCCCACTGGTGGGCATCAATCCCGGAGACCGGACGGCCTGATCGTCCTGTCCCACTTCGAGTCCCCGATGCGCTCAACAGGAACAGCTGCATGGATGAGACAAGGTTTCGCGAGTTTGTGCCGTGAACCGCAAACGCGCACGCTTGGAAACTCATATCTTCTTTTGCTTTGGGCTAAAAATCGGCAGAGATATCGAAGTCTTTAGAGGAAAAACAGATGGAAGGCTCCCCAAGCCACAGGGAGCCCAAACGGAGGAAGGCCTCAACGGGCCATTTGCGAGAGCGCTCGAGCGCTCCGCACCGCAACCCGCTCAACCAAGCTCTGAGCGCGACCGGATTATCTCAAGGATCCAGAGCTGACTCTTTATCGTAGGTATTATGGCGTCTTACAACCGCATGAACGCGGTTCTGAATGGAGGAGCCAGGCAAAGTCATAGGGAGGCAGAAACGCAGCCTGTCCGCATGGCATACCACGATCGCTTTGCCTCAATTCGAAACGTAATGAACACCTCGCCCTTTCCCTGCACGGTTTAGATGGCCCGCTTCCACCATTTCGTTGAGCTCGCGCAGGGCCTGACGCTCTGATATCGCGTTGATTTGGGAGTAATACTTGTTTGTGATGAAGCCGTGCTGCTTCACGAATTCGATGGCCTTGTGCTGCCGTGGCCGGAGCCCCGATGCTGGCAGACGCTCGCCAATATCGGGAACCACCGCCCCGCGCATCTCCTCCGATCGAATCTCGTGCTGCTCGACTTGGACCGGCTCCTCTGGGGGATGCACCTGAGCGGGATTGGCGATTTCGGCAGGAATGTCACGCAATTGAATCCGATCTCCGCTCGCGAGGATGACCGCCCGCTCGATGGCGTTTTCAAGCTCGCGAACATTTCCAGGCCACTGGTAGTCCATGAGCGATCGCAACGCGTCCGAATCGATGCTGATCTTGGATTTTCCAGCCCCTTTTCCGTACTTGCTCAAAAAATGGCTCACGAGGAGGGGGATATCGTCAGGACGGTCCCGCAACGGCGGCATCTGCACGTGAACCACGTTCAGCCTGTAGAACAGGTCCGACCGGAACCGTCCGGCAGCAACCTCCTCCTTGAGATTGCGATTGGAGGCGGCGACCACTCTCACGTCAACTCTCAGCGTCGTGCTACCGCCAACGCGCTCGAACTCCATTTCCTGCAGAACACGGAGCAGCTTGACTTGGAGCGGCGGCGACATTTCCGTGATTTCATCGAGGAACAGGGTTCCCTCATGCGCCAGCTCAAAACGCCCCTTTCGCTGGCTGATGGCCCCGCTGAACGACCCCTTTTCGTGCCCAAAGAGCTCGCTTTCCAGGAGGGTTTCAGGGAGTGCGCCGCAGTTGACCGTGATGAACGGCAGGTCCCGCCTTGGGCTGTTGAAGTGGATGGCGCGGGCGATGAGCTCCTTTCCCGTTCCGGATTCACCGCTTATGAGCACCGTCGCCTTCGCAGGGGCCACTTTCTCGATTAGCTCGTAGACCCGCTGCATCGGGGCGCTTTTCCCGATGATATTGCTGAATTGGTAGCGATCCTGAAGCTCCTGGGTGAGGTATCGATTGCGCCGCAGGAGCTGGTGATGCTCATAGGCCTTTCGTATGGTGAGCTTGAGCTCCTCATTCTTGAAGGGCTTCAGAATGTAGTCGAAAGCACCCTTCCGCATGGCCTCCACGGCCTTCTCGACACTCCCGAAGGCGGTCATCATGATCACGGGAAGATCAGGCTTCTCCGCGTGAACGCGCTCGAGAAGCGTCATGCCGTCCAAGCCTGGCATCTTCATGTCCGTGATGAGAACATCCAAATCGCTCGCCAACGCCAGCTCCAGGCCCTTTGAGCCTGAATCGGCGGTCATGACCTGATAGCCCGCCTCGGTCAGGAGGTCTTCGAGCACCAACAAGTAGTTCTTTTCGTCATCAATGATGAGAAGCGTTTCCATACCGTCCTAGACCGATGCTTCCATGATCGATTCCTGCTCTTTCGGCTGTTTCATCGGCAACCGGATGATCATCACCGTGCCTTTGCCATCCCGACTCCTCGCTTCAATTTCCCCATTATGACTGTCGAGGATGCTCTGCACAATGGCAAGTCCCAGTCCCGTCCCTGTCTCACGCGTTGTGAAAAACGGGTTGAAGATCTTCTTTCTCACCTCCTCCGGAATTCCCGGACCACTGTCCCGGATGCGCAATTCAATCCGCGGCCCTCCGTTCGTGCCGTTAAGCAGAACGGTCCTCACGCGCAAAGATCCCCCGTCCGGCATGGCCTGAAGCGCGTTAGCGAACAGGTTGAGAAAAGCCCGGTACAATAAATCCCCGTCAGCTTCCATGGTGTAGTCGCCCGTCTCGTATACCCGCTCCACGGTGATCGAATGCATCTGGCACTGAGCCTCGATGGCGTGCAGGTTCCGCTCGATGATGTCCTCGAGACGACAGGGGGCCATGCGGGGGACTTTGGGACGCGCAAAATCCAGGAATTCCGTGACAATATCATTGAGGCGTGACGATTCCTCCACGATGATCGAGGTGAGCCGCTTCTGGCGATCGTTCTCCGTACGACCGTGCAGCAGCTCCGCCGTGCTGCGGATGATGCCCAACGGATTACGGATCTCATGAGAGACGCCGGCGATCATTTCTCCCAAGGCTGCCAGACGTTCGGTCTGATGGAGCTGCTCCTCCAGCTTCTTCCTCTCGGCCGCCCGATCACGTAGAATCCGCTCCGCCCTCCGGCTGATGAGGCTGATCGCAATCAGAAGCAGCGTGACAAAGGCAAGAAAGCTCAAGACAATGATCACCTGAAACCGTTGGATCGTAAGATAGTCTTCGGTGACATTCTGCGTGATTTCAAATACCCCGAGCACCTTGCCTCGTTTGTAGCTCAACCGGCGCTCCTCCCACATGGGCATATACGTCACAAGCGCGCAGGAAGCGCCTTCGAGAAGTAGACCCATGAAGCTCGGCCCTTCCTTGGTCAGCACGGAGACGGTCTCTTCGCGGAGGGCACGCTGAAACGGCTCACCGAAGCTGCCAACCCGGCCGAGCGCTTCGGTCTCGGTGCTGTAGGTGAGGACCTGGTTCGGGTCGTAGATGTTCACGCGCTGGATCGAAAATCCATGGATCGTGTTGCGAACGACCCGATCGAGCAGCTCATACTGCTTCGTACGGATCAGTCGGATCTCCCCCTCCGCCACCAAGGTCGGCAGGGTGAACTGATAGTAGACCTGGTGATTGAGGTTCTCCACGACCAGCAGTGCATAATTTTCGCTTTTCTTCAGGAGAATGTCGGCGGCCCTGTTGGAAATGAAGCCCGAAAGAAGCAGGGTGCCGACCAGAATAGCGGCAAGGCTGGTCAGCGAGATATACTTGACCAACCGAAACGGCTTGATCGCTTCAAGGCTCTTTCGTTTGCTGCTGATGGAATCCATTACCGATCGCGCATCCCCATTTCTTAGATCGCATAACGCTACGATTTCTGGCTCTTGCCCCTCGTACGGTCCCTCCGTCTCACTTCTTCACGCCGATCCAATAGGGTCTGGCGCCACTTTCCCTCCCAACCCCGGGGAGTTGGCTCATAGTAGACCGACCCCACCAGATCCTCGGGAAGGTATGTGTCCGGAACCCAGCCCGATGGATCGTCGTGCGCATACCGGTATTCGCTACCGTAACCGATTCGCTTCATGAGGGTCGTGGGAGCATTGCGAAGATGGAAAGGAACAGGCGCTGTACCGGACTTCTTGGCCGCGTCGAATGCCTGCCCGAACCCCACATCAAGAGCGTTGCTCTTGGGGGCAAGACAAATATAGACCGTCGCTTGAGCCAGGGCCAGCTCTCCTTCCGGGCTTCCGAGAAACTCGTAGGCCTGAAGCGCCGCGTTGGCCTCCACCAGCGCAAAGGGATCCGCCAAACCCACGTCCTCGGAAGCCGCGCGGACCAGGCGCCGTGCAATGTACCGCGGCGCCTCACCTCCATCCAGCATCCGCGCCAGCCAGTAAAGCGCAGCGTCCGGGTCGCTCCCGCGAAGACTCTTGTGGAAGGCCGATATGAGATTGAAGTGCTCCTCCCCCCCTTTGTCATAATGCACCGCCCTCCGGTGCATGGCTTCCTGGATCGCCTCCAGGTCGATCACCCGCACACCGGATTCGGGCTCCGGCGGCGTCGTCAGTACGGCCACTTCCAGCCCGTTGAGCAGAACACGGGCGTCGCCACCGCAGGCGGCAAAAAGAAAGGCTTCCGCGTCGGATGTCAGACGCGCGGGGTAAGCGGCCAAACCCTTTTCACGATTGCGCAGGGCTGCTTCCACGATCGTTCGAAGCTCGGCCTCCGACAACGGTTCGAGCACCAGCACCTGCGAACGGGACAGCAACGGGCGGATGACTTCGAAGGAGGGATTCTCTGTCGTTGCCCCCAGCAAGAGCACCGTGCCGCTTTCCACATGGGGCAGCAGAACATCCTGCTGCGCTTTGTTGAGGCGATGGACCTCGTCCATGAAAAGCCATGTGCGCCGTTTTTCCTTCGCCCAGATGAACCGTGCTTCTTCGACCGCCGCGCGGATTTCTTTCGTCCCGGCCATGACTGCCGACAAGGCTATCAGATGGGCAT
>CALBZH010000373.1 GCA_937889795.1 uncultured Syntrophobacteraceae bacterium
GAGATATCCACTCGTGACTGGAGTTCAGACGTGTGCTCTTCCGATCTTTTCGAGCGAGAGCCCCCATTTCGGGATCAATCGTCAGGCGCAGCAGCGTATGCGCTGCCTCCCCAAGACTCCAGGCGAAAACCAGGACGACCAAGGTGAAGCATGCCCCTTGGGCTGCATAGTCAAAGAGGAACCTGAGGCCCAGCAGGCCTGAAAGCACGATGAAAGCAAACACGAAAGTGATGCTGATTCTCAGGAACCGCAGAAATCCTTTGTTTCGCAGGAAAGTTGGTGCCGGTAGAATCTCCAAAACCGGATCCAGTCTGGGTTTTCGGATCAGCCACGCCACCCAGCCCAGCACCGCAACTTCAAAGAAGGTGTTCAAGGTTCCGGCATCCGCGGGGGCCAATCCGAGGCTCTCGGCATTCGGGATGACGAACAGCCGGAGGAGGCAAAAGCAGATGGCCATAAGCGAAAATTGCCGGCGGTAAAACGTCGCCAATCCCCTGGGTATGGGAATGACGCCGGCAGCTTCTTCGCCGGCAAAGCAGCGGTGCAGGAAGTTCAACGCAAAACGCAGCACTGTCAGGCTGGCTACCAGAGACCATACCAGCCAGGCAACCTTGTTCGAGATGATTCCCAGGGACCAAAAAGCCACGTACAGCCATGCTACAAGACCCAAAGACAACGATCTCCCTATCAGCACCTGGACGACGGTCAGAAAAACATTCAAACCAACTTCCGGCACCTGCTCCTGCCATACGATGAGGCGATGCAACACCAGCCTTCGGGCGCCTACCGCCCCCAAAGCGAGTATGAGCAGGAACAGAAACAAGCCCATAAGCTTTGACCAGTTCTGTGTGATGAAGGCGAAAGCCTCCCCCGACTGAATTGCGTCCTGCAGCCACGAATACGCCTTTCCTGGCAGGGCTGCCAAGGTGAGAGAAATCTGCCAAACCTCCTCCAGGCGGTGGCTGGTGGGCTGTCGCTTCAACAGTTCCTCTTTTAAAGCCCTTTCCAGGTAGTTCTCTTGCAGTTTGGACTTGGTTTCTGTAATCAGACTGACGGAGTACTGCAGATTTTCGACGATTTTCCCCAGAATGTCCTGGTAGGTCTTGGCGGCCGCATCATACTGGCGACCCAGCTCCCCATAATCCCGATAAGCATGCTGCAACTCCTCGGATCGGTGCAGCGGATGACTGGCCCTGGCGAGCTCCGCCATTTGGTCTGCCACAGCTCTTAAGCCTGCCGCATGATCCTCGATCTTCTTCCATAACGCTCCCTGCTCTTCGGAAACCTCTTTCAAGCGAGCGCTAAGCCGCTCTTTTTCCTTACTCAGATTATCGACGGCTTCTCTCGCTCCCGCCAGGGAGAGCTCATTCACAGCGATGGAGGCATTCAGGGCGGCTATCCGTGCCTGCAGCTCCTCTCGTTCCTTGCGACTGTTCTCAACAGCCTCTGTTCCAGGTTTCTCCCGCTGTCGCAGATTCGCGATATTCTCGCGCAGCTTGGCTGCCCCTTCTGCCAGAATCTCCGGCAACCTCTCCGGACCCAGGCCTGGCTTGCTTGAAGGGTCAGGCAGCTTATCTTGAGCGTGAGCTTGTGTTGTTATGGCGAGGCCAAGAACGAGGACTAAAAGGAGAAAACTGAAAGGACGACGGCGGCATCTCTTGATCATAGGCAGACCTCCAATGCAACCGCTCCCGCAACAGAGTGAACATGTCAGACGGATGCTCCTTTTCATCCGATCCAAGTGGGGTGGATATTCTGTTGGCGTGCTCACTGAACGTTATTACAGGGTTAACGAGAGCGGCTAAATCTCAAGTATATGTTGTCGTGACACGGATTCTCGATCTTTCGATAGGCCCAGTGTGGCATTTTACAAGTCAGGTGTCAAATCGAGGACCGAAAATACCGTTTCGGTGGACCCATTGCGTTGGACAGCCCAATGGGGTGATCGATCGATGAGATCGAGTGAGTCGTCCATCGAAAACTGGGGGAGTGAGATGGCATCCACTGGAAGGCAACCCATGGACGAACATGAAACCGCCTTTCGATGCGATCATTGAGGAACCCGAATTCTGACTCATTGACTTTGCTTCGCTGTACACCGACTCCGAACAAGTACGGCCCCTTCATTTTCAGCAAAATGCCCTTCCCCATGCAAGGCGGCCATGTAAGTCTGGATCTTTCCGGTGAAATCCTGATGCACGGATCGCGGTACGGATCGCGCGCGGGGGAATTCGCTTTTCAGAAAATTGGTGGGCTTTCCATTCTTGTAGAAGCGAAAGTCAAGATGTGGACCCGTTGCCAATCCTGAAGCTCCAACGTAGCCGATTACATCGCCCTGGGCCACTTTGGTGCCTTCACGGAGATGCTTCTTGAATGCGGAGAGATGACCATAAGCGGTCTTGTACGTGGCATTATGACGAATCTCAATGTAACGACCAAACCCGCCGCGACGGCCCAGAAAAGTCACTGTTCCGCTTCCTAGTGCGCTCACCGGGGTGCCTCGGGGGGCGGCATAATCGATGCCGAAATGAGGCCGGAAGGTCCTGAGGATCGGATGGAAGCGCTTGTTTGTGAAAGTCGAGCTGATCCGACTGTATCTGAGAGGGGCCTTGATGAACAATGTCCGCAACGACTCTCCCTCTTCGTTAAAGTAGCCTTTAAAGCCATCCGGCAGCTCATAGTGAAATGCCAGGTGCCTTTCGCCGCTAATCACCATTTCTGCCGCCACGATCGGACCTGAGTGTATCTTCTTTCCGTTCCTCAACCGTTCTTCGAAGTAAACCGCGAAGGTGTCTCCTTCCTGGACTTCGCTGTTGAAGTCGATTTCGTGCTCGAAAAGCTCCGCAAGGTCCATCACGAGTGCAGGGGGCAGCTGGCCCCGAATGCAGGAATCATAGAGGGTGTCCGTGATGACGCCGCGCGCGATCCGATAATTCGTGACAGGAGCTGGATTGTTCTCCTCACATTTCCACTCGGCGCCAGCCTTGCTGAACGTATACGTCGAGCCATCCACGGATGAGTACACCAGCTTGAAAGGCTCCTGATCCAGTCGATCAACATGAACCACCAGCTCATCTTCCGGCTGCAAATGGTTCAGCTTTGTAAATTCAGGGCATGACCCCGAGCATTCGGCGAGACACTCCACGGAGAGATGCAGATTTTGGAAAATCTCATAGAGGGTGTCGCCGGCCTGCACAACATATTGTTTTATCTTGGATTTGCGAGCACTCGGTGGAGGCGTGGTCCTTCCGACTTCGTAGCACGAGGGCCCCTGGGAGTGCTGCTGCGGGGTAACCGGGCAAGACGTCTCTTTCTGGTAATAGGCAGTGACCACGAAGAAAAAAACAAGAGCACAAATCCACCTGAGGCGGATCTTCCTCTTGGGCTTGAGAGTCCATGGACCAAGTCCTCTCGGCGACCTCTTTATGTATCGTGCTCCTCTCATCGGGTCGCCCTATACCATAGAGACAAACGGGAGGTCAAACCAACCTGGCCCGGCTTCCCAAGTTTGAGAGAGCTTCAGTGCCGCAGAAAAGCATCCCTTAGCCGCCAAATGCGCAACCCTTCCATCCGGTGCTCGCTGCCTGGCAGGTAGCGATGCTTGACGGGGAAACGGCCTACTGTTTACTCTTAGCGCATTCGGTGAAAGGGAGGAGGACGGGGCTGCAGAGCGCCCCGCCAGGGGACAACCGAACGGGAAGGGTCGTTTCATGCTAAATGTGCTCATCTGCGGAGCTGGTCGGGTTGCAAGGCATCTCCTGAACAGGCTTGGAGAAGGCTGGCAGGTCACACTCGTGGACAAGTCCGCTGAAAAACTTGATGGTCTTCCGAGTGAATATCAAATCATCCAACGGATTGTCGCAGAGGACGCTTCGAGTCCCGTGGTGCTCGACAACATCAAAGTGGATTCGTTCGACTACGTTCTGGCCTTGAGCAACGACGATGACGTGAACCTCGCGATCGTGAGCCATGCCAAATCTCGAGGCGTTCAACATGTTTTCGCTTTGGTCAATGAGCAGGCCAACCAGCCACTGTTTGACGAGATGGGCGTCATGACCGTCCCCGGAAGTGCGACGCTCGCAAAGACCATTTACCATTATCTGCAGGATCCCAGGATCAAGGTGGTGCCGATTTCATCGGGGCAGGCAGAATTCCTGGAGGTGGACGTCTCGCACCACTTCCGCATGGTGGGCAAGCCCGCGTCCAAGTTCATGAGCAATGAATGGAGGCTGGTGGCCATCATCAGGCACGGTAGGCTCCTTTTTCCGAAGCCCGGGACGCTCATCGAGTCCGGCGATCGCGTCGTCATCGTGGGAAAGAGCGACATCTTCAAACCCGTGTGCGATATCCTGGAGTGCGGGCACCCTCACTTCCCAGCAACTTACGGTCACGGAATGGTCGTCGCGATGACTGAGGGAAGCGACCAGGAGCGGCTTGTCAGGGAAAGCGTTCACCTGGGGCGTAACACAAAGGTGGGGACCGTGACACTGCTTTCTGCCCCTGGAGAGCCCGGGATCGAAAAGCTCTTAGACCTCTGGTCTCAGAATATCGACATGGACGTGCTCGAGATCGAGGGGGACCCGCTGAAGTCCCTCCAGGAGGCCTGTCTAAAGGGCCACTGTGGGATCGCCGTCATCGATCCGCTTAAGGGCTCCATTTTTAGTCTGCTGCTTAAACCCCTCCTGATCTCTCTGGCTCACAGCCTGCCGTGCCCATTGCTCGTGGCCCGACACACCGACCCGTACGAGCACATCCTCGTGCCGTTCCATGGAACTCCTGGAGCCGAGCTGGCACTCGAGATTGCCGTGGACTTGGCAAAACAGCTCGGGGCGGAAATCAGTGTGATTGTGGTGGAAGAGCCACAGGTGATCCATGGCACACCGGAATCCGACTGGCTGGCAGGGGTACAGGGAAAGATTCGCGAAATTGGGCACATACACAAGGTCGAGCTGACTGAGATCGTGAAGAGAGGTAACCCCGTCAAGGAGGTTCTGGGCGTGGCCCCCGATTTCGATCTCATGGTCATTGGAAGCGGGACAACAGGAAAACACCTGTTCACGCCGCATGTGGGGGAATTGCTGGCCGAAAATGCCCCGTGCTCCGTGCTCATCGTCACGAATTGATCAGAGCGATGGCGCTATGACACCCGATCAAGCACTCACCCTATTAATTGTGACCGTCGCGGTGGCTCTCCTTCCGGGAGTCAGCCGCCGACTTCGGTTGCCTGCGCCCGTCATGGAGATCCTGTTTGGAATCCTTCTGGCGAGGGGCTCCTCTCATTTCGATTTCAGTGGGGCATGGCTGCAGCTCCTGGCACACTTGGGGTTTCTTCTCCTGATGTTTCATTCCGGAATGGAAATCGATTTTGGCATGCTCCTCAGGCAGAGCCGTCGGGAGATCGGCCTCCAGTTTCTGGTGTTTTTCGTCACGCTCGCCCTCTCCTTTCTCTGCGCACTTTGGCTTGCCCGTGGCGTTTTCATGATCCTGGTACTTGCCACCACTTCTCTCGAGCTGGTCATGCCCGCTTTGAGGGAAGTCGGCGCACAGAAGACACCCATGGGCCCAACCCTTCTTTTTGCGGCGTCTCTGGCTGACTTTCTGAGCTCACTGGCTATCACCTTCTTCGCGATGTGGAGCTAGTTTGGATTGACCTG
>CALBZH010000374.1 GCA_937889795.1 uncultured Syntrophobacteraceae bacterium
ACGTGTGCTTCGGGCTCGTGTCGGTGCTTGTCGCACTGTCGCCGAAGCTCCAGGATCTGGATGAGATGGATCCCGTGGATGCATCCGTGAACTGGATCTCGTCTCCAACTGCCGCCGGCGTTGGCGAAACAGAAAAATCGGCAGCAGGAAGGCCAACGACCTGCAGACTCAGGGTCTTGCTTCTGGACCCTGAAGGCCCGGTCGCCGTCAGGCTTACCGTATAGGTGTCCGCGGTAGTATACGTGTGTTGTGGATTCTTGTCGGCGCTTGTCGTGCCGTCGCCGAAGTCCCAGAGCCAGGATGTGACGGTCCCCGTGGACGTGTTCGTGAACGTGACCTCTTTGTTGACTCCCGCGGGGTTCTCGCTCGCCGAGAAGATCGGATTCGGGACATCTACCAGGATGTAGCTGTATCTGTATTTCGTGCGCTCCCATCCGGGCCCGGTCAGCGTCAGGCTGACATCGTACTGACCGTCGGCCGCATAGATATGCTTGGGATTCTGCTCGTTGCTGGTGCTGCCATCGCCGAAATCCCAATCCCAATAAGTTGCGGTTCCGCAAGAGGACATATCTTGGAACTGGACTTCGTCTCCCGCGGCTACAGCGATTTGACTGTCTGACACGTCCTCCCCGTTTGCGGTGAAGTCCGGGCTGGGAATGGCCTGGGAGATCGTGAAGCTCTCATTGCTCTCGTCATAGTAGGTATTGGTTCCGTCCGAAGTGGTGATCTTGATCCTGTAAGTGCTATCAGGAGCCTGATCGCAAGGTACTGACCACACATAATACCCGTTTCCGATCGTGCCGATGGTGTAATCTGTCGTCAGGGTAGCTACTGAATCCGTGCCTTTGAGGAGCTCAATGGTGACGGTTTCGCCGGGAGAGCCCACATAAGACCATCTTATGGTCTTGTTTGTTCCTGCCTGGATCGATTCTCCGCCGTTGGGCGAAACAACCGTGATGCTGGGATCGCTGGTATCGTCTAGCTTAACTGCAAAAGCGTTGTTGTAGAAGTCCGCGGTGGTGGTATACCCGGTAAAATAGACCCCCGTGGCGGTTGACGACTTGTCGAGTGCGATCCCGGTCCCTATATCATTTCCTTCGTTCCCCAAGTAGTAACTCGAAAACAGGGCGTTGCTGCCCGCGGCGTTCAGCTTGGTGACGAATGCCGCTCTGTAGGTGTCCTTTTCTCCGTGGAAGGCGTTGAGTATTGGAAAGTTGTTGGATGCAGTCTCCCCGACGATGAAAGCCTCACCGGCTGTGTTAACGCGTATCCCGTGGGGAACATCCACATCGTTTCCACCCAGATACAACGAGTAGGTAAGGGCAGAGCCGGTGGAGTTGAGCTTTGCGACGAAGCCATCCGTGAGGGCTCTCTTCGTCGAGCCAAACAGGGAGCGATCTCCGCTGAGGGGGAAATCCGCTGAATCGGTCTTGCCGGTCACATAGGCATTGCCGCTCGAATCCACGGCAATCCCCATGCCCACATCCGCGCCGGTTCCTCCCAGGAACGTCGAATAAGTTAGGGCGGATCCGGCTGCGCCCAGCTTGAGGACAAAGGCATCCTGCATGCCACGGTAGATGGATTGGAATGAGGTGCCTGCCAAGGGGAAATCGCTGGAATAGGTCCACCCGGTGACGTAGGCTGAGCCGGAGGAGTCGACGGCAATGGCTGTTCCACTATTGCTATTCTCGCCCCCCAGAAGCGTTGAATACGCCAGCGTCTTGGTGACCGTGTTGATTTTCGTGATGAAGGCGTCCATTGCTCCGGACGAATGCGTTGTGACTGTGCTCCTTGGAAAATCCAAGGAATAGGTAAAGCCAGTGATGTAAGCAGACCCTGAGCTGTCCACGGCAATGCCGTAGCCCAAGTCCTCTTTGGTGCCGCCCAGGAAGGTTGAGTAGGCCAACGTTCCATCCGCATAGAGCTTCGTTAGGAACGCATCTCCGTTTCCACGGTTTGTGGAGTAGAGAGCATCTTTCAATGGAAAAGACGGACTTGTGGCACTGGTCTGACCCGTCAAGTACACATTTCCTGTGGCATCACTCGCGATCGCATAGGCACGACTGTCATTATTACCACCGATGTACGTTGTGTGCTCATCCCCGCCCAATGCGTCGAATTTTTTAACAAAAATGTTGTAGTTGGTCGTTGTCAACGTGCCAAGGCGGATGGCGCCCGTAGCGGAAAGACTCTGCGAGGTCGACCACGTATAGCCTGCCATGTAGGCGCATCCCGCACTGTCGACGTCGATGGCCATGGCATAGTCTTCTCCGGCTCCACCCAATTCCAAATAATCCGCGTACATGATGACAGGGTCGATGACGACGGGGAGGCTTCGATCATAGCTCCCGATATCGAATCCGTAGACCATCTCGTCTGGTTGTGACGAAGCCAGATTCCGCATTCCATTGCGAGAAGGTGGCGCTGCAGGTCCCTCTACCCTGAACCCGCCGTCGAGGGTGACTTGATCTCCGTTGACGACCTGGTAAATTTTCGGCTTCTTCTGGATGAGGGTTGCTCCTCCTTTGAGGTTGATGACCAGATCGCCCTCTTCGGTGAGCTCAAAATAGTCCACGCCTGAGCATGACATCCTGATCTGAGACGGGTCATGACCTGGTTTCACAATCAGATCGTATTCGAGCTGGCGATCCTGACCATAGAACTTGAGGTCCAATCCGTCCCGAACTCCATGGTAGCTCACTGCCCCGTAAGTTGGAATGCCGGTTCTCCAGCGCTGCTGGTCGTTGCCGATGTACCAGTTCACTTTCGCCTGGCGCAGATCCTCCGGGGCCATCTCGGTTTGGGGGAGCATGTTGACCGGGGCGAGCCGGATGATCTGTGTCTCGATCGAATGGGGCTCGGTGTGCGAGGGATTAAGAGGGTCAAAGAGGGGATCGCCTCCAAGCTTGCCCTTGGCTATCGCCAGGTAAACGCCGTCGTCGGTGAAATAGATCTCCTGCTTCGCGTTCTTCGCGTAATACTTGATATGCTCGCCCAACTGCCCCTGGTTCGGAATAAAGTGCAGTGGAGCCAGGCCACGGGGTTGGAGCACGTGGCTCATTTCCCTGTCTTCAACGATCTGTCCGGAATGGCCATAGGGGATTCCGGCGACCAGGATGCTCATGAGGAAAACGAGTAGTGCCACTCTGTGTGTTTTCATTCCTTGCTCCTTAGTGTTGGCCATACAACCATGCCCATGACCAAGCTCGGCCTCTGAGCACATCCTGATCCGTGCGCCGTTCAAAGCTGTACGCTCGGGCAGGTCCATGCACTGGAGAAGACCACTCACAGCGATCTGTTGCTCGTCCGTGACGGGGACTCCTACAGCACAACCCTTCTCGGCAGCTTGCCCAAATTACTTAAGAGAAATAGCGATGCCCGTTTTAGTCATTCCGACTCTTGCACAGACCGCCAGATCGTTTGCGCCTCCCCTTCAAAATCGTCTTCAGAAATCGAGCATGACGTCCGATAGGCTCTGTGGAATCCCACTCAGAGTTGCCGGAGCCCCTGCGGATTGAAATGAGATCGGTGGGAAGTCCGTCACCATGATGAATGGCTCTGTGAGTTAATCCGTTCAACATGCTTGAGCCGATTTGTGCGTATCTGGTGGCTACTCCAGGCGAGATCTTCATCCGAAGACAACTACTCAGGATAAAGAAATGAGACAGACAGATCACAATGAAGCATCACTTCATTCCATTGAAAACGGCTTCACCCTGGTAGAGCTCATGATTGTTGTTGCGATACTTGCCATCTTAAGCTCTGTAGCGATTCCGTCCTATGTGAACTACATGAACAGGGCAAAACAAACGGAAGCAGTTATGGCTTTAATGAATGCTAAGATGGAGCAAGAGCTGTTTTACGAAGACAATAGCTTTAGGTATGCTGGAACGATTGCATGTCTACCATCGTTCGCATCGTTTGCAACCTCAATATGCACTAAAAATTGTGGATCATGTCTTGCAACAACATACAGGACATCTAGCGGATATAAATTATCAGTTCAATTTGCTTCCAATAATGCATTTAGGATCTTGGCAGAAAAAAAACTATACACAAACGCCGCGACTGATGTCATTTCTCTTTCATCAGATACAGGAAAGAGAAATGACATCAAGATCGGAAGAGCACACGTCTGAACTCCAGTCACGAGTGGATATCT
>CALBZH010000375.1 GCA_937889795.1 uncultured Syntrophobacteraceae bacterium
GGCTTCGATCGGTGGCCGGATGGCATCCCGCGCCTTGTCTTCATCATGGGACCTCATGTAGACCATCGACAGCAGCGAATCGAAGACCGTGGGCAGGGCGCTGTCCAGGTAGCTTCTGGCCGAGCTGCTGGTGAGATACTGCTCCGCCTTTTTCAGGTGATCCGGTTCGCCCTCCTTGAGCAGCCCCAGGATATGAAAGACGCCGACGATGCTCGTGTAGTACTGCGAGCGCTTGCCGAATCGCCTTCGAAGCTCCTTAAGCTCCTTCTCGAACAGAATGAGAGCCTCGGCATTACGGCCTTCCATGAACGCGACCGCCCCCGCCCGGCCTGCCGTAAAGCCGTCTTCGTCGATCCGCTGCATGTGGAGCCGTGTCTCCTCAAACCGTCCGGCGAGGAGATAGCGCGTGCTCAGATCATAATTGATGCTGACCTGCACCGCTTCGGGGAGGAGCTCCTGGCGGGACAAGGCCAGCGCCGCCTCGACGATCTCCTCATCCGCCACGAGGAGAAACGGGTTGCGGTTGAGGGCCTTTGACAAGGCCTGGGACTGGACGGCCACCGGAAGGGAGGAGAGCCATTCAGGGTCGTGAGGCTCAAAGCAGATGCCGATCAGGGGGTCCCCCTTCCCGGCCTCCAGGGTGCCATGCTCGGTCCAGGCCCGGTAGAAATGATTGAGCGCATCGGCATCACCGGCATAGAGGGAGATCCGCAGATTCCGCACCAATCGGGCGTTGTCCCTCTTGGTCGTGTAATAGCCGGCGTATTCGGTTCGCGTTGTGCGAAGGACGGCTGCGGCCATCAGGTGGAAATGGCTTTGAGGGAACCGGGATTCAACGCTTTGGAGGAGGGTGTCCGTATCGGTTGTGTCGTCCCGAGACGTCAGGCGAAAAACGGCCGAACGAATGCCGGCGTCTGCATCCCGCCTCAGAGCCTGGAGCTGGGTCCAGTATTGGTGGCCGGTCAGACGATGGGCGATGGCCGCAACCCCCTGCCGGACCACGATCTTCGGGTGGGTGGCCGCCCGTTGGATCAGGGGCACGACGGAAGCATGAAGCGGGTCGATGGAGCCGAGCGCCCGGACGACATTGGAGAAGGACGTGTCGTTCTCCTGGAAGGCGGGCTCGGTGAGAATCGGAACCATCGGTTTGCCGACGGCCTTCACGGCGGAGAGAGCAGCCTGCCGTACACTCTGGTCCAGCGGGCCATCATCCCCGTATCCCAGCTGGGAGGCCAGGTGGCGAAGCAACCCCGACTCGTCCGGTCCGGTCGGTTTGATGCGGTTCCACAGGGCCGGAAACTGGATGAGGGCGACGAAGCGATTCATCAAGTCTCCCCCGGGCGAAAGCGCCTCTTGGACTTGCTCGACCGTCCAGTCCGACAGGTCCCGTGAAGCGGCGTAGCGTGCGATCTCCCTCTGGACGCACGACCTGCACAGCAATCCCTTGGGAAGCTGAAGCGCCGGCTCCTTCGACCGGGAGAAGCATTGGATGCACTCGGACTTGGCCGGCAATCGATCCAGCCAGGGACGAGAGAGCATCTCCGCGGAGGTGAGGATCTCGGGAGCGGGGAAGATGCGCAATGCATGGCGGGTCGCGATCTCGACGAACGCGGATCGAACTTGGTGGCCGGTGTTAAGGAGACCCGCTCTTTGCAGCTCTTCCAGATAAGGTGCCAGCGATTTGCCGGATGTGACGGACTTGTTTGGGGCAGGCAGACCAGTCGCGTGCCAGACCTGGTAGATCGTGCTCGCCGAGCTTGGCTCATACAGGATCGAGCACAGTTGAATCAAGTTCTGGGAAAACGGCGTGAGCTTCAGATAGGTGTTTTCCAGATTTATCTGTCTGCGTGAAAGCTTCTGCACTCAATTTCCTCCGCCCCGAGGTGCTGGGAAGCGCGCGTACACTCGCCTGTACTGTGATGGATGGGGCTCAGAGCCGTCCCATACCCACAACGATCGAAAGGCCGCCGTGTGGAATCTGCCAGATTCGGAGTCTCGGAAGACCGACCTGCTGGAGAAGGCTACGCTCGGGAGCAAGGACTGCGATTCGCCAGCCTCGGTAGCGGGTACGAGCGTGCAGCCCCAGTCGCTCATAGAATTCCCGTCCTGCCGTCTCCAGACGCTTGCCGTAAGGGGGATTCAGGATCAGGACTCCGGGGCGGAGCGCGTGCCGCGAAGGCTCGTAGCTGAAAAAGTCCGTCACTTCCCAGGAAACATCCGCTGAAAGGCCAGCCCGCCGGGCGTTATCCTGGGCGATCTCGATGGCTTCGCCTTGGGCATCCACCCCGATGATCGGAGCACGTGCACGCTCACGGATGGCTTCGCGGGCCTTTCGGCGGAGATACTCCCAGCGGGCGGCAGCGAAGGATGGCCATCGCTCGAACAGGAACGATCGGTTCATTCCGGGGGGAATCCGTCGAGCCATGAGAGCCGCTTCGATGGCGATTGTCCCGGCGCCGCACATTCCATCGACAAGGGGCATGTCGGCCTGCCAGCCGGATCGGATCAGGGTGGCGGCGGCAAGCGTCTCTCGGAGCGGTGCACCCGCGTGGCGAAGCCGGTACCCTCGTCGGTGAAGGTGCGCACCGGTCGTGTCCAGGCT
>CALBZH010000376.1 GCA_937889795.1 uncultured Syntrophobacteraceae bacterium
GCCTTGTAGTAGCTGAAGTAATCCCGGTCCAGGATGTTATCCACGTAGAACGACACGGTCGCAAAGTCCGTCACCTTGTACGACAGGCGCGTGTCGAGGAGGAAGTACGGGTCGTAGGACGTGTAGACATGGTTGTATCGGTCCGTATTCTCGTCGTTGGTGTAGCGCTTGCCCACATAGCGGCCGACCAGGGAGGACGAGAAGGGACCCCAGCTGAAGTCCACCCCGTTGTTGAACATGAAGGCCGGCACCTGCACCAGCTTCTTGCCAACGGTCTCCGGCTTTCCCGGGTTCTCCGTCACGTAGGCATTGGTGATCGTGAAGTTGGAAAAGAGCCGCAGCCACTTGTCGAAGCGCTGCTCGATCTCGAATTCCACGCCCCGGCTTTCCGCGCTTCCGATGTTCTCGCGCTCGCTCAAGGTTTCCGTTCGGGTCACGGTGTAGATCAGGTCCTCCATGTAATTCTCGAAATAGGTGGCTCGCGCCTTGGCGCCCTTCCACAACCCCTGCTCGATCCCGATGTCCCAGGACGTGACGGTCTCCGGCTGGAGGTTGGGGTTGGCCGTGGTGGTGACGCCGCGAGAGATGAAAACGCTGTAGAGCTCGTACACCGTGGGGGGTCTGAACGCCTGCCCGGCGGAGGCCCGCAGCGTGGTGTGCTCGAAGGGCTTGTAGACGATGGACGCCTTGGGGCTAAAGGCGCTCGCGGATCGTGTCGGATACTGGCGATCAAAAGACGGCGTCGCCGTCGTCGCCGCGATCTGGTTGAAATAGCCGCCGGAAGTCTCCCACCAGTCATGTCGAAAGCCGAGGAAGAAGGTGAGATTGTCCAGGACCATGATCTCATCTTCGAGGAAGGCCCCGATCAGGTGCTCGTTGCCGCCCGCCTTGTAATCGTCGGTCGTGATGGAGTCGATGTCCTGCCAATCAGATAGATTGAATCGCTTCGTGTCCGCCCAGGACTGCCGGTAGGAGCCGCCGAAGGTGAGGAGCTGGTGACCCCAGAGGGGGACCGTGCACTGGAGGTCACCCTGGTACGTTTCGGCGAAGGTCTTGTTGATGGTCCCGGGGCCGCCGCCACGGATGGCGGTCGTGGCATTGGGGGTGGTGTAGTAATAGAGGGGGCGATCGAGGTAGCCCAGATTGACCTTGATCTTGGCGGTGGCGATTTCGGTCTCGAAGGCGAGATTGTAAATGTAATCCTCGTTCCCCGATCGACCCCCGGGCGAGATGAACGAGCCCTCGCGCACCCGTCCCTGGGACGTTCGGTACGACCACACCGGGTCGCCGTCGGCATCCCTCAAGAACGTGTGCGGCGTTTCATACTCGTACTCAAACAACGCGCGTGTGAACAGGAAGCGAAGATTGGTCGTGTCCGAAAGATCGTATTTCGCTTTCAGGGTGAGGTTTTCATCCCACCAGGTCTTGTCGCCCCTGTCGCCGATCAGGTAACGGGTATCGCCCTGGGGCGTCTGCGTTGCCGACCAGCCTGTTGTCCCGGCGGGAGGTCGGATGCTTTGAATGTTCAGGTCAGTGGGATACCCGTTGGTGCTCTTGTAGCCGTAGCTCCCGAAAACACTCAGACGATCGAAGAGCTTGTCGCCCGCGGAGCCGTACCAGGTCATCACGTCGTCCGGGGCGTCCCCCCGGTCCCAGGCCGTGCCGTAGCCCGATTTCAGAGCGAATTCCCGTTTTTCCGGCATCCTCGTGATCACGTTGACCACGCCTCCCATGGCGTTGCCGCCGTACAGGCTTGAAAACGGTCCCCGGACGATCTCGATACGCTCGACGTTCTCCGGGGCGATCGACAAGGCGCTCCGCTGGCTGCCGGAATAGGAATCGTTGAGACCAAAGCCGTCGAGCATGAACAGTGTGTTGACGGCTCGGGGGATCCCACGCAGCGTGACGGCCGCATTGGCCAGGGAGTCCATCATGCCGCCGCTGATATTTCGGGGAGCATAGGCGCCGACGACCGTGTCCAGGGCCTCATCGACCGTTTTGGCGCCTTTGTTTTCGATTTCCTTCCGGGTCACGACGGAGACACTTCCCGGGGTCGATTCGAGAGCCTTCTCCGTCCGGGTCGCCGTACACACGACCTCGGGAAGCTCGGCGTCCTTATCGATCGGTGCTTCCTTCTTCGTTTCCCCTTTCGTTTCCTTCGTCGCGGATGGATCCACTTCCTCGGCGATCGCCCACGGAGCCATCAGCCACAGAGCCAGCACGCAGCACAGAACACGTCCCCCACTCCGCCTCATCATCCTCTCCCCCTGCTTCAGTCAGTATCCTCTCCATATGGATTCATGTTTAGACTGAGGGAGACGGGCTTCGGACCTGCCAGGGACCCGAAGCACACCTCACCCCGTCACGCTTCACCACCGGGAAGCAGCCGCGGACTCTTGCCGGAGAGCGGCTGATTCCCAATTTCCATGGATCACCCCTTGGCCACGCGGAGGCTCTGGACATCCGCCGCGATCTCCTGGAGCGGCTGACGGCGCACCCGGTGGGGCAGCGCCAGCTCGGCCGCGAGGTCGACGTCCCGCCGGGTCACTTCCGTTCGGCCTTCGTAGGCCGCCACCGTCTTGGCCGTCTTGAGCATGATGATGTCCCCGCGGTGGCCGTCCACGCCCACATCCAGGCAGCAGGAGGCGATGTCGAGCAGAAGCGGCCGATCGATCATGACTTGCGGGTACAGGGCCATCGCCTGTTGGATCCGCTCGGAGAGCTCCCGGGATTCGTCATCCCAGAGGCGGCAAAACCCTTGAGGATCCTCGTCGAAGGCCGTGCGCCGCTCCATGATGGACACGCGCGCTTCCAGATCCCGAATCCCCTCGATGCGGACGCACAGCCCGAAGCGGTCCAGGAGCTGCGGCCGCAGCTCGCCTTCTTCCGGGTTCATGGTGCCGACCAGGGTGAAGCGGGCCGGGTGCGTGAAGGAGATGCCCTCCCGCTCGACGGTACTCACGCCCATGGCGGCCGAGTCGAGCAGCACGTCCACGATGTGGTCGTCCAGGAGATTCACCTCATCCACGTAGAGAATGCCGCGATGCGCAGCGGCCAGGATGCCGGGCTCGAAGCGCTTCTCGCCTTCCTTCAGGGCGTGCTCGAGATCCAACGTACCGACGACCCGGTCTTCGGTGGCCCCCACGGGGAGCTCGACCACGCGAACCTTGCTCCGGACCGTCTTGCGCTGGCGGCCGGGAGGCATCTCCCGGCATCCGTCGTTGCCGCAATGGACGCAGACGGCGGGATCGCCCTCCGCGGGCAGTTGAAAGGGACAGTCGACGACCACGTCGATCTCGGGGAGGACGTCGGCCAGGGCTCGGACCGCCGTGGATTTGGCGGTTCCCTTCTCGCCCCGGATGAGGACGCCGGACAGGCTCGGGTTGATGACGTTCAGGATCAGACCCAGCTTCATGGATTCCTGACCGACGATGGAAACGAAAGGGTAAATGGACTGGGGATTCATCACAGGCTTCTCCTGACAACATCCAGCAGTTTGTTGGCCTTCAG
>CALBZH010000377.1 GCA_937889795.1 uncultured Syntrophobacteraceae bacterium
AAAGAATTCTATTACCGCATTCAAATCTTTTGCGGAGCCGTTATGGAAATATGGAGCCCTCGATGCAAGTCCACGAAGGACTGGCCCCTTGAACTTTCCTATGTCCTCAAATTTTTTGCTAATCAACGCACGTCCCGGGTCAGTGACCTGTATCGTTTCGGTAGAACCCTTCTTCTGAAAAATATACAGCGGCATATCTAAAGTGCGACGTTCAGCGTCCGCTATGCCAATATTCAGCGGAAGAACAACCGAGTGGTCACCTACGTTCGGAGCATTATGACAAGTGCTGCACGTTCCTTCAATACTGTTGCCAAACGCTGGGTTATCGTTAAGTCCGGCAACTCCAGTAATAGTAAATGTCCTTGAATTAAAAAAAGATTGCCCTCTAGCTACGGCAGCACGAGCTGCTTGTGTTCCTCCACCAGGTAGGTTGTTCCAGTCATCATAAATGGTAAAGACAATCGGATTAAATGGATCCTGAGTCTGACTGTCACCAAGGTTGTCGTTAATCCCGACATAGAACAGTTGATTAGATAAATTAACAGGCCCACCCTCAGCTCCTCGAGCTGTCAACTCGTAAGTGTTCAGGGGGTACCCTCATTTTAGATCCATGAGACGTCGGGAGTCGTGTTTTGACGCGCACAAGTGAGTGCTTCAACCAGCAGAGGATAGGTCGGAAGATTCCGCAGGCGGCAGGTTTCTCTGAAGGAGAGAATTCGCTCAACCCAGCGGTCCCCTTTTTCGTTGAAGCTTCCTTGCATCATACGGCGCCACAGCACTGCGAAACGAAGCACTCTCTCCGCGCGATTGTTCGTGGGGTCGACACCTTCTTCCAACAGAAAGACCCAAAGACTACCCATCTCGGCATCCAGCAGCCGGGCAAGCCTCCCCGCCTCATCTTTGCGAGCTTTATAGAGGTCGATCAGATGACACATTCGGGCATACCATGTGGCAACTTCCCCCTTGGTCGGAGGGGCATTGGCCCAGTGGGTCAAACGCTGCAGCTCGGAACGAATCCGCCCTCCAAACCAGCTCAACGCCACATCCTTTCTTTGCGAAAGCCCTTCGGCCGTCCGGATGAGATGAGCAAGGCAGGTCTGCCGCAGGTTTACCCAGTTGCGATAGACTCGGTAGTTATCACTGACCAAAATCCCCGCCCAGTGTCCGATCAGCTCTTCAAAGGCCGCCTTGGACCGGCTGGTCTTCACGCTAAAGAAGGCTACCGTGGAGTTTACCATCACCCACAACCACATAAGCACACCGTGCTGGTACCAGGAAGTCTCGTCGAGATGGTTCACCCTGGCGCTCCGCGCCCTGGCTGCGATGGCTTCATAGTGCGGAAGGATCGCCTCGGATACGCGATCCACACACCGCTGGATTCCTCCCACGCTGATGTGAATTCCCAGCACCGATTCGATGAATTCCTTTGCAGATCTGCGGCTACACCGCTGGCCCCCGCTCAACTCCCCTACGAGTGCGGTGAGCCTTTCACCATATCCAACCTCGAACCCCTCGGGAACCCTGCCCCGACCCACCTTGCCGCAGCTCGTACAGGCGCCTTCCAAAAGGATGAAATGCGTGATTTGCATCTCAATTTTGGGAAGCTCGATATGTTGATGAGTATAAAATGGTTTAAGCTTCTCGAATTCGTGGCTCCCGCAGTCGCACGTTTGGGGTGGCACCGGCTTGACCTTGGTCGGTGGCAGCAGCGCCTGTTGATGCCCCTTGTGACCTATCTTGGCTCCTGGCTTGCCCGTTCCCTTCGATTCCCTCTTTACTTTCTGGTAAGGAGAATCAGACGACGGGGGGCGGTTCGAATTGTTCGAATTCTGACCAACCTTGGCTTCAAGTTCTTCCACACGCCTGGTCAGTTTTATGATGAGATCCTGTTGGAACAATATGAAGGCACGGACAGAGGGGGGCGTCTGTTTCCAGTCCGTTTCGCTGATCGGAAGACCGTCGGGGACATCCTGCGAAGACATCCAGGCACACTCCTGTTGCGGTTGCCTTTAGCCATATGCCCAATCTTTCAGCTTTCCATACACCAAAACGGCAGCCATGTCGCCTCAAAAATGAGTGGCCGGCAAAGAAAAGTTGCGCCCCCCTGAACAGTTACAGTGACTTCCTCCAGGGACATGAGGTGATTGCTGTGACCTTGGAGGAAGTTTTTTTTGTTGTTATGGTGAAGGAGTCTCTTGTGCTGCCTTCGCCGGCTGCACCCCTTCATTTTCTCCCGTGCAGAATCCGATGGAAACGTTGTTGTAGAAATTCAATGAGGCCGAGGTTCCACTCAGGCTCAAGGAATAGAAAGGCCCGGATAGGGTGGACATGCTGCCGGTAGCCAGGTATCCCCACGAGGAACCATCTGCATAATCCCCGTATATCATGTATTTGCCGTCGTAGGTAAAGCCAATGGCCGCAAACGGAGTGTCGCCGCAATCATCGTCCTGGCCGAAGAATGCTCCCAGGGTCTTCAAGTAGGTATTGTTCATGTGCAGTTTGTCGCAGAAAAGATTGTAGTTAAGACAGATCGTCCCCGCTTCCGATCCTTCACCTGTCGAAGAGCCAGGCAGGTCCAGGCTGTTCCCGCTGAGGGTTCCGCTCGGCATGATATCTTGTTCAAGAGGGGCTTCCCCTTGGG
>CALBZH010000378.1 GCA_937889795.1 uncultured Syntrophobacteraceae bacterium
CGACCACCGAGATCTACACTCTTTCCCTACACGACGCTCTTCCGATCTCACGACTGCCACTCTGCCGCTGGTCCAGATTTCTCCCGGTTTGTATCGGGGACCTGGGCGTTTGCTGTTTCAAGGTTGCCAGACAGTTCGAACCGAAGCCGGGAGAAGGTTCCTTGTTGCCGCGGGTAGACGCTTCTTTGCCGGCAAGGGTGGCGTGGTCGCCGGTTGCACCATCTTTACGCTGGGTCTTTCTTCCGGAGCACGACTCCCTCTGCTCGGACGCTCGTCAGGCGGATGGGAAATCGGCAGGCTCATTCTGTTCAGCCTGGATGCAAGAGGAAATGTCGTCGCTACCAGAACCGTCAGGCCATTTGGCCTCTGATGGCCGAGTCGTGCAACCTGTGAACGCTTCCCGAGAGACAGGGGAAGCGTTCACGAGACCAGCCCCAGAATCTTCCGCAGCTTGATCAGCAACGACTCTGCATCATCCTTTCCCGGATCGAGGGGCAAACGGCCAAGCACTCCCAGCCCTTCGCTCGCCTCGTGGAATTCCTCTTCCGACAAAGGACTCACGACTGCAGTGTTCACCATGGCATTGACCGTGAGCATCTTCTGAACCAGGCTCATAGGAGGGATATCCGGGAGATCCACGTCGATGACCGCAAGATGAGGCGGCTTCGCGCAAACGGCATCGAGGGCGTCGGCTCCCGTCTCAGCGAATTCGAGCTGCACTTCCGGATACGAAGAGAGGACTTGTGTGAACGAAGTGAGCTCTTGGATCCGCGGCGTGACCAACAAGATATTCAACATTTTCTTTCACCGATTCACTGAAGTGTCGCAAGGACTTGGAAGCGTGGGCACGGTATTGCGTGCCCACACCCTTTCCATGACATCGTTAATCCCGAGCAGTGCCCGGAGCCACCGGCTTTTTCCACCGGCTGGCTGCGCACTAACCGGAAAGTGAACCCTTCCGGTAATAATCGGCGATGGCTTCTCCCAGGGTGTTGACCGCAAGCCTGGCGCAGTGCAGGTGATCGTCCGGCAATCCTCCGAGGGCACTCACCACATCCTGGGGCTCGATCTCCAGCGCCCCATCCAGGTCGCGCCCCATGGCCAACTGGCTCATGGCACTGGCGCAAACCAGCGTGTACACGCAGCCTCGAGGGAGCACCTTGATGTTCGAGATGGTCCCCTCATCTACCTGGAGAGAGACTTCGATCGAATCGCCGCACTGACCGACCGCGAACCCCTTTCCGCTTGGATTTTCAAGAAAGCCCACGTTCTTGGGCTGTCGGGCCAGGAGGAGGAATTGCTCCCCCACCTGGCCGGGGAGTGGAAATTCATCGGCAGACACGATTTATCCTTCTTCTCGATGCTCAGAACCGGCCCATTTGAGGGGCGCCGCCACCGCCGCAGGTGAATTCGCTGGTGAACCGCTGGAGGCTCCCCTTCAAGAGGGCTTCCACCGCTTCTCCGACGGTGGTCGCACCGCCGCCGTAAAGGACGTCGATGCCCACCTGGTTGAACCCCATGAGGGGCCGCATGCCCATGCCGCCCGCAATGAGTACCTGCACGCCGTTTTGGGCGAGGTGGTTGACCGGGGCCATGCATCCGCCCTGCTGGTGGGGGACGTTCGGAAGAGTCTGAACCTCAAGGACTTTGCCGTCCGCGATCTTCACGACGGTGTAAAGATCGCAGTGGCCGAAGTGAGCGCCGAGGGGGGCTTCGAGTCCGCCCGGATGAGAAGAAGGAATGGCAACGATTATGCTGTTCACGTCATGCTCCTTTGATGATTCTGAAAATGGGGTCCTCTACGCTTACGCTGTGGCGCTATCCTTCCACAGCACTACCAGCCTGAAAACAGATGAACGCGCGAGTCCCGGTCGCGTCCTCATGGGATCAGCTACCGGCAGACACTGGCCAAGTCCTCGATGCGGGCCCAGGCCTGTCTCAGCTCCCGCGTGAACCCCACCTCGTCCACCTCGGTCACGACCCGACCTTGAATCATGGACTGGGTGACGATGGGATCGTGGGGCAATCGCGCCAGAACCGGATACCCCCCGGCACGGCAGTAGACCTCGATCCGGTCGGTCTCATCCGGATTGAGGTCGAATTTATTGATGATGACGGCAAACGTCACCTGGAAGTGTCGACAGAGCTCGGCAACCCGCTCCAAGTCATGCCTCCCCGATGGGGTGGGCTCCGTCACCGCAACAGCAAGGTTCGTGCCGGAAAGCGAGCTGATCACGGGACAGCCGATCCCGGGGGCTCCGTCACAGAGCACGAGGCTCGCCCCAATCGCCTTGGCCAGATCCCGCGCCTGCTGCTTGAGCACCATGACCAGTCTTCCCGAGTTCTCCTCACCCGGAAACAGTTGAGCGTGAACGAAAGGTCCAAATCGGGTGGACGACACATACCAGGTCCCGCAGTGCCTTTCCGGGAAGGAGATGGCCTTGGCCGGGCAGAAAGCCACGCACACCTTGCACCCTTCACACCGCAAAGGATCTACGCTGAAGCCCTGATCGTCCTCCCGAATCGCCCCGAACTGGCAGAGGGAAGCGCAAAGACCGCAGCGCTCGCACAGTTGCTGCTCGATTACGGCCTCGTGGCCCGAATAGAAGGGCTCTTCC
>CALBZH010000379.1 GCA_937889795.1 uncultured Syntrophobacteraceae bacterium
GGCGGGAGGTTGAAGGACAACCTGGCCAGCATCAAAAGACTTCTCGGACTGCCCGTGCGTCATCTCTTTCCCGGTCACGGGGACCCGATCTTCCACAAGGGGGCTGATCAGATCAAGCTGACCCTCTATTCCCTCTATAACAGCCTGCACGAGGAGAATCCCGAGCGGGCCTGGATCTCCATGGGAATGGATCTACTGGATTTGGGTCAGATCGGGGAGGCGCGGCAGTGTTTGTCCAAAGCAGCCCAGCTTGCGCCGGATGCTCCCGAAACGCGGCAGTTTGAGGAGCGTATCCACGCCATGGCGCAATCGCAGAAGGGCGCCTGACGGCTGTGCCGTTTCCCCGCCGCCTCGCTACGGTCATTCTCTACGGAAGGCAACTCCGTGGTCAAGCAAAGCTTCCTCGTCGCCGGCACTCACAGCGGATGCGGCAAGACGACGCTCTCGTTGGCGCTGATGGCGGCCTTTCGCCGACGCAGCCTAGCCGTGCAGCCGTTCAAGGTCGGACCGGACTTCATCGATCCTGGCTTCCACACTCAGGTGACGGGCAACGCATCCCGAAATCTGGATGGCTGGATGTGCTCCCGGGAATACAACCAGGCTCTTTTCGGAAGGCTGCTCGGTCAATCGGACATGGCCCTTGTGGAAGGGGTCATGGGGCTTTTCGATGGGTATGACGGCCTCAGCGAATCGGGAAGCTCCGCGGAGATGGCCAAGTGGCTGTCGATTCCCGTGATCCTGGTCGTGGATGCGCGAAGCATGGCCCGAAGCGCTGCCGCCCTCGTTTACGGGTACACGCGATTCGACTCGGGGCTCAAGACCGCCGGCGTGATCTTCAATCGGATCGGGGGGGAAGCGCACCTGGCTTTCCTCAAAGAAGCCATGTCCGCCAGTCTCCCTGAAATTCCCGTGCTGGGGGGAATCCCTCGCGACGAATCCATCACAATTCCCGAACGGCACTTGGGTCTGGTTACGGCGGATGAGGTGTGCTTGAGCACGGAATGGCAGGATCGCCTGGCCCGGCAGGCCGAGCGTTACCTGGACTTGGATCGACTATTGGATGCGACGGCCGCCGAGGTCAAAGAACCGTCTTCATTACGGACGGTCGCAGGTGAGCCGCCGCCATCCTCGACGGCCAGGATCGCCGTGGCGCGAGACGCTGCCTTCTGCTTTTACTACGAGGACAACTTTGAGCGGTTGCGGGAGGCCGGGGCCGAGCTGGTCTTCTTCTCTCCCCTGGCTGGGGAGGCGATGCCTGCTTCGGTGAACGGAATCTACCTTGGCGGTGGATATCCGGAGGTATTCGCCGCCCAGCTCTCAGCAAATGCTCGCTTTCTGGAGGGGCTGCGGATTGCGGCCGCTGCCGCGATGCCCATTTACGCGGAATGCGGCGGCCTGATGGCATTGAGTCGGTTCATCGAGACCGTGGACGGGTATCGGTATCCCATGGCGGGGCTTCTCCCCTTTGGGACGCGCATGCTGAAGCGGCGCAAGGCACTGGGATACACCGAGGTCCTGCTCGAAGCTCGGTGTCACCTTGGCGATCCCGGGCTTTCCATTCGCGGGCACGAGTTTCACTATTCGGAGATCGTGGAATCGGATGGAGGCGATGACGCCAGCCAGATCTCGATGGATCTGGTCTATCGCCTACAGGCGAGGAAGCACAGGGAGTCTCGGGCCGAGGGATACCGGGTGGGATCCGTTCTGGCCAGCTACGTGCACCAGCACTGGGGAAGCGCTCCACAGGCGGCCGCTGCTTTTGTGCGGGCGTGTGAAGCATTTGCGCAAACAGGCCAAACAAAGAGGTCCTGCTCGGGTGGGTGAGTCGCGTGCATAACCAAGCCAAGGCATTGATGTTTCTCGGGACGGGGTCGGACGTCGGAAAGAGCGTGCTCGCCGCCGCCTTTTGCAGGATCCTGAAGCAGGAAGGTTACAGGGTCGCTCCTTTCAAGGCGCAGAACATGGCACTCAACTCCTTCATTACTCCTGAAGGGGGAGAGATGGGGCGCGCTCAAGTGGTCCAGGCCGAAGCAGCGGGAATCGCGCCTCACGTGGACATGAACCCGGTCCTGCTGAAGCCGACCAGCCACATGGGATCCCAGGTCATCGTGCTCGGCAAGGCCGTGGGGAACTACTCGGCGAGAGACTACTACCACTATAAGCAACAGCTCATCCCCGTGGTTCGCGAAAGCTACGACCGTTTGGCGGGCCAATACGACGTGATTGTCCTGGAAGGAGCCGGCAGCGCGGTTGAGCTCAATCTCAAGGAGCACGACATCGTGAACCTCGCCATGGCGGACATGGCCGACGCACGCTGCATCCTTGTGGGAGATATCGACCGCGGTGGCATCTTCGCGGCGCTCCTAGGAAGCTTCATGCTCATGACGGACTCCGAAAGGGAGCGTATCATTGGTTTCATGGAGAACAAGCTGCGAGGCGACTCCGCGATCTTTGACAGTGGCATTTACATCCTGGAAGCGCGA
>CALBZH010000380.1 GCA_937889795.1 uncultured Syntrophobacteraceae bacterium
AGATATCCACTCGTGACTGGAGTTCAGACGTGTGCTCTTCCGATCTCAAGCTGGAATGCGCTTCGAGCAGTCCAGCTTGTCCGAAGTGCTCCAAGACCTCAAAGCCTATCTCAGCAAGAAGGGAGCATGCATGAAATGATCCCCATACGAGACACCAATCCGTCCTCGGGAACACCTGTGGTGACCTATATGATCATTGCATCATGCACGGTCGCCTTTCTGTTTCAGCTCAGCTTGGGCGCACAGCTCCAGAGCTATCTCATGAAGTACGGGTTGGTGCCGGCTGCTGTCTTTGGTCAGCAGCCGGGGCTAAGCTTCGGCGGGGTCGGCAAGCTCGTTCCCTTTCTCAGCTCCGTCTTCATGCACGGCGGATGGCTTCATTTGATCGGGAACATGTGGATCCTGAACATCTTCGGGGACAACGTCGAGAGCTACCTGGGGCATGCTCGGTATCTGCTCTTTTACCTGCTCAGCGGAATCCTCGCGGGACTCATCCATGTGCTCACCAACCTCGGCTCGACGGTCCCAACCATTGGCGCGAGCGGCGCCGTTGCCGGTGTCATGGGGGCCTATTTCATTTTGTACCCAGGGGCAAGGATCCTCACGTTCGTTCCGATTTTTTTCTTTTTCACGCTCATGGAGCTGCCTGCTTACGTCTTCCTCGGACTCTGGTTTCTGCTGCAGTTCTTCAGCGGGACTTTTTCCCTGTTTGCAGGAGCACAGGCATTTACCGGAATCGCCTGGTGGGCTCACATCGGTGGCTTCTTGGTTGGCATAGGGCTCTTGAAGCTCCTCGCTCCTCCAAGACGCTACCGGCGTGACAATTCTTTTGACTACTGGCACTAACGGACACCAGCCACAAGGAGAAGAAAATGCAGGGAAATTCGGAAAGAACGCTCGGTTTGAGAAGGGTCTGTCTCCTCACGCTCTGCGGCATCCTGCTGGCTGTGCCGCTGCTGCCTCATGGACAACAAGGCAAGGTCCTTGCCGCAGAGGGAGTCAACTACAATGTCAACAGCACCATGGCCGACAATCTCAAGGCCCTGGCGGGAAAGAAAGTGTCAATCCATCTCGATTCAGGCAAGACGCTGACGGGAGTGGTCAAGGAGGTTGGCAACCATCTGGTGCACCTGGAAAAACTGGAAGGCAAGGAGCTCTTCGACGCCATCGTGACCATGACGGCGATCGAGGCTGTCGACACTCGATTCCGAAGTCCCTGAGCTCGCGCTGAGCTCCTTCACACTCACGGGATCCCGCTCTCTGGCGCTGGACACCGGAAGCACCAATCGATGCTGGATGCCAGATTCCGGATGCTAGATGAGACGAACGCCCAGCCGAAGAGATCTTGATCCGGCATCCAGCATCTGGCATCACGTCCGTATGAGTGATGACTTGCGCCTTGCTGCCCTAGCGATGCCCCCGTCCGTTTCCGCCGTTCCCGCCCGGACCCATGCGCCCCTGGCGCGGTCCACCAGTCGCCCTGGCGCCGCCTCTTCCTCGCGAGCCCCCCCCAACCGCTGCATCCGGTCCACTGCCGCCGCCGCCCGCCCGAATGGCACTGCGGCTTCGGCCGCCCCGCTGAGAATCACCGCCTCGCCCGAAAGCCCCGCTTCGGCCCGCAGCTCTTCCTTGCAGCTGTCGTGCTCCCATCCGAGGACGCTCGATGGCCGCCCCTTCGACAAAGCTTCCCCGATTGAATCCCGCCACCCTTTGCCGTGCTTCGCCGCCACGAATCCGCTGCACCTGACGTCCGCTCGAAACCGACCGCACTTGGGCTCTGCTCGAAATGCGCTGACTCACCCGGGCGCTTCCAGCACCGGTTCGGTAATGATATCGGTATCGTGCATGTGTCGCATTCGATACAAATCCCGCACCGACAATCGGGGAAGCCCGGAAGCCGGCCGCCTGAGCCGAGACGCTCACCCCTCGGACGCGAGCCCCCGCATAACTGTTGACCCGATAGAGGCTGCTGTCCCGAACCACAACAGCTCGGGCGTGATAGCGGTATCGTGTGACATCGCTGACAAAGACGGACGGTCCGACCGTGGCCACGACCACCGACGCAGGCCCCCAGTAACGATGGGAATAGAATACCTCGTCGGGAGCGAGCGGGATCCATCCCACCCGATGATGAACCGGAGAATGCACCCACGCGACCCTGCCGGGGTACCATCCGAATCCGATGCTGAAAAGAGGCCCGCCGACGTGCACATCCACCCCGACCACAGGCGGCGCCCAATACCAGTGGCTCCCGACCCAGACCCAGTTGCCATAGTGGTGCGTCACATAGCCGAACGGCTCCGCGGGCACCCAGCAGTGCTCATCCTGCCAGACCGTCCATCGTCCCACGGTGAACGGAGCCCACCCCGCCGCCACACGAGTCGGCCGCCAGAGGGTGCGCGTGGCTCCTTCATAACTGACGCTTTCCCAGCGGCCTTGGTCCTCCAGCGCATACGCTTCCGAACAGAGCGCTTCCGGCAGGTACTTCGCGGACTCCTGGCATTTTTCCATGCGTTTGGCCCAGAGCAAGTCCCTGTCGCAGTTCCATTTGTCCCAGGCCGCGTCGATGCGTCCTTGGGTGGATGTGACCTTCTCGGCGTCGGCCAGAAGGCACGAAGACTTCGCGATCACTTCGAACCGCGATTCATTGGAAACGTGCACGAAATCGACCGTTCCCTGCAGAGCGGTCACCTCGACGGACTTGTCCCCCACGATGAGCTCGAAGACGGTGTCGTGCGGGGCCAGCACATAACCATAGGGCGTCGCAACCTTGAGCTCCGTCTTCGATCCCTTGTTGAAGAACCTTCCAATGCCCACCGCCAGCTCGAGCTCCGCGTAATCGTCTTCGATTGCCAGGAGCTGAAGCTGCGTCTGGCCGCCAATCCTCACCCAGGTGTTGTTCGGAAGAATGATCTCCGCCCTCCCCTTGGCATCGGTATAGAGCGAGTCATCCAAGGCAAACGGTGTGTCTTGAACGGTGGCGACCCATTCCTTGTTTTCTGGAACGTACCGTGTGAGCAGTCCCTCCACATGCGAGATCCGCCCCACGAGAGCCACTTGCTGCTGATCCGGGGATTTGACCGGATCGCTGTCCGCGGCATTCAGGGCGCCCACGGCCATCACAAACGCCACCATCACTCCCGCCAGGCAGGAAAGCTTCTGACTTCTCTTCATCTCGACACCCTCGTCTCTAAGTTGAAGCCCGTTGAGCCAATCGTCGTCACGTGGGAATGGAGCGCGATCGAAAAGGCCGTTTTACGGCCGGGGCGGCAAGCACCTCCGAGCATGGAGGCATC
The DNA here is from genome assembly GCA_937889795.1 of uncultured Syntrophobacteraceae bacterium. Lineage (GTDB taxonomy): Bacteria > Desulfobacterota > Syntrophobacteria > Syntrophobacterales > Syntrophobacteraceae > CALBZH01. The sequence goes on from CALBZH010000380.1 coordinate 3,297, forward strand.
ATAATGCCAGGGGCCGCGCATGCCAAGAAGAAGGTGAATCCGTGCAACAGGAGGGGGAGCCACGCTTGCTCTCCGGATTCCCCAGATGCAGGAAAGCCCGGGGAAGGAGCAACCAGCAGCTATGGAGCCGCCGCCTTGCATCGAACCAATCCTGTTGAATATGTTCGAGAATAAACGTATGCTTGGCCATCGTCCTGAGAGTTGTGGCTCATGGAGCAGATAGCCGAAACCCGAGCCAGGCGATAACCATGCATGAAACCAATGACTTGCCGATCAACCCCTCCTGGGCAGCCGACCATGGGCTGTTGGAAACAGCCCTGGATGAGCTCAAGATCGGGGTAGCGGTTGTCTCGAAGGAATACCGCACCCTGTGGGCGAGCAACGCCCTTCGGAGTGGTCAAGGGGACGTAGCGGGCGACTATTGCTTTCAGCGCTTCTGCGGACAACGGGAGATCTGCTCGGATTGCGTTGTCAGGGAGGTTTTCGAGCGTGGCCAGGAGCGGGTCAGCCGAGAGCGTTTCAGGATGGATATCCAGGGAAAACCCCATTGGTCCCAGATGACCGCCAAACCCTTGCGAAACGGATCCGGTGACGTCGTTGCCGCTCTTGTCATGATCGTTCCCGTGAACGAGCAGAAACAAGCGGAGGAGGACTCCCGCGCTCGCCAGGCCAGGCTCGACAGCATCATCCGAGTCGCTCCCATTGGCATTGGAGTCGTCGTTGACCGGACTCTCGTGGAGGTAAACGACCAGCTCTGCGCGATGACGGGCTATCCCGCCCACGAGCTCCTCAATCAGTCGACACGGCTATTCTATCCAAGCGAGGAAGCCTATGACTTCGTCGGCCGAGAGAATTGCCGCCAAATGGCCCGGGATGGTACCGGAAGCGTTGAGACACGGTTGGTTAGAAAGGACGGAGCGCTCATCGAGGTTCTGCTGCGCTCGACCCCGCTGGACCGGGAGGATTATTCCAAGGGGATCATTTTCACTGCCCTCGACATAACCGCCTCGAAACGAGCAGAGGAGGATCTGAGAGGCTCCGAGGAAAAATACCGGCAGGTGGTCGAGCATGCCATCGAAGCCATCTTCATCGCTCAGGACGGGAGGATCAAGTTCCCGAACCCGCAGATGGTCAGGAGCTTGGGTTACGGTGAAGACGAGCTCTCCCGCGGCTCCTTCATTGAGTTCATTCACCCGGAGGACCGGGGCATGGTACTGGAAAAGTACCGAAAACGCCTTTTGGGAGAAGGCAGTTCAACCCCGTATTCGTTCAGGGCTCTCAAACGCGACGGGCAGACTCTCTGGGTCGAGCTGAGCGCGGTGCCTATCCAGTGGGAAGGCCGGCCCGCGTCGCTCACGTTTGCCCGGGACATCACCGAGCACAAGCAGCTTGAGACCCAGCTGATTCAATCCCAAAAGATGGAAGCCATCGGCACGCTTGCGGGCGGTGTGGCGCACGACTTCAACAACCTTCTCACGGGGATTCTGGGTTTCACAAGCCTCATGCTCCGGACCATGCCACCCGACGATCCCAACTACGCCAAGATCCAGAAGATCGAGCAGCTTGGCAAAAGCGGAGCCGACCTGACCAAGCAGCTCCTCGGCTTCGCCCGAGGCGGAAGATACGACATCCGCACCACGGACTTGAACGAGCTGGTTTTGAGGACGGTCGAGCTGTTCGGGCGCACGAAAAAGGAAGTCAAGATCCACCACACGCTGCAGGACGACCTCCCGGGCGTCGAGGTGGACGGAGCGCAGATCGAGCAGGTGATCATCAACTTGTTTGTGAACGCGTTTCACGCCATGCCCACGGGGGGAAGCCTCTTTCTCAAAACACGGCAGGTGACGCTTCCTCCCGGGCTCTGCCGTAGGCACAGAATCCAGCCAGGAGTCTACGCTCGTCTAACCGTGACCGACACGGGCGAGGGAATGGACGAGGAGACGCAACGGCGTGTCTTCGAGCCCTTCTTCACGACGAAGGGCATGGGGCGTGGCACGGGTCTCGGGCTGGCCTCGGCCTACGGGATCGTCAAGAATCACGGCGGCATCATCGACGTGAGCAGCGAGCTGGGCCGAGGGACAACGTTCACGGTGCTCCTGCCCGCCACCCAGGGTCGTGCCCAGCAGACGGATGGCGACACCTCCATCACGCTCATGGGAGATGAGACGATTCTCCTCGTGGATGACGAAGAGGTGATCCTGAACGTGGGGAGGGAGATCCTCACCCTGCTCGGCTACAAGGTTGAGACCGCCCAAAGCGGGCTCGAAGCTCTGGAAATCTACCAGAAACGACATGACGCCATTGATCTCGTGATTTTGGACGTGGCCATGCCGGGCATGACCGGAGGGGAGACCTTCGATCGGCTCAGGGAGATCGACCCAATGGCCCGGGTCCTGCTCTCCAGCGGATACAGCATCAACGGGCAGGCCGAGGACATTTTGCGGCGTGGAGGACTCGGGTTTCTTCCCAAGCCCTACACCGTTCAGGAAATATCGGTCAAAATACGCTCGGCCCTTCGAAGGCCTCATTCTTGAGTTGAGGTGTGGTTAGTTAGATACCCTCTTTCATGCGGACAGACGGAAATGAGCGTTATAGCGATTGTCGGCCGGCCTAATGTCGGCAAGTCCACTCTGTTCAATCGGATCGCCGGCAGGCGGCATGCCCTGGTCGATGATTTTCCCGGTGTGACCCGGGATCGGAATCAAGTCCAGGTCGATTGGGAGGGCAAGCACCTGGTGATCATCGACACGGCCGGGTTCATGGGGGAGCAGGAATCGGCGCTTCACGATCAAACCCGTCAGCAAATCGAATTCGCCCTCGATGAAGCCGATATGGTCTTGTTTGTGGCCGACGCCAAAACGGGGCTCCACCCCGAAGACTCGATGCTTGTCAACCTGCTCAGGAGAACCACGAAGCCGGTCTTCTACGCCGTCAACAAGATCGACGGCCCCGAGCAGTCCAAGCATGTTGCCGAGTTCTATGAGCTCGGGTTGGACCGGATTTACCCGATCAGCGCTGCCCACGGCTTCGGCATCGGCGAGCTCATGTCGGATATCGCCGACCAGGTACCGGAAGATGACGACGAGGAGGGAGCGCAGGACGAGGGCGCGATCCGCATCGCAATCCTGGGGCGCCCCAACGTGGGAAAATCGACCCTTGTCAACCGGATCCTGGGGGAAACCCGCGCCATCGTCAGCCCCATTCCGGGCACCACGCGCGACGCCGTGGACTCCCCGTTCGAAAAGGACAACCATCGCTACGTTCTGATCGATACCGCCGGCATCCGCCGCAAGGGGCGCACCAAGGAAAAGATTGAAAAGCTCAGCGTCATCAAGGCGCTTCACAGCGTGGACCGATGCCATGTGAGCGTGCTGGTTCTGGATGCGACCGAAGGGATCACGGACCAGGACCTGCACATCGCGGGCTATGTCCAGGAGCGATTCCGAGGCTGCATCATCGGGGTCAACAAATGGGATGCGGTGGAAATGGATTCCAAGCGCATGAAGCTGTTCCGAAACGAGCTTCAGGAGCGGTTTCGGTTCCTGCCCCATGCTCCCATCCTCACCTTTTCGGCCCTCACGGGCAAACGGACGGCGAAGATCCTTCCGGAGGTCCGCGAGGTTTTCGAGCAGTACAATCGCCGCGTCACGACGGGGGTGCTCAACCGCGCGCTGGAGCAGACCCTGGAAAAGCACCCGCCTCCCATGGTCGGAGGCCGGAGCCTCGAGTTCTATTACGCGACGCAGACGTCCGTTCGTCCCCCGACGTTCGTCCTCTTCTGCAACCGTCCCGATGCCATCCACTTTTCCTATGAACGGTACCTGGTCAACCAGTTCCGGGAGGCGTTCGAGCTCACCAAGACCCCGATTCGATTGGTCTTTCGAGGTCGCCAGGGCGGGGAGCGAGGGAAGGGAGGCTCGAGTGGATAGGTCCATTTCGAGGCAGATCGTCCTTCCCTGGAGCCAGGTGCTGCGCATTTCCTTCA
>CALBZH010000381.1 GCA_937889795.1 uncultured Syntrophobacteraceae bacterium
CACTATACCACAAAATGAGATTTCAGGCCTATTTTCCATTCCTTAACCGGACAGCAGTGATACAGGGCACGGAAGTTGGAAGACAGGAAGCGCCTAGGGTTCGCTATACCGCGCCCAGATTCTTAGGCGAAAGCTTCAGGAATAATCACCTACCCTTGCTGCCAGTCCATACGGCCTTGTAATGGTGCAGCTACGTTTCTCGGGGCACAATAACCAAACGACCGGCGAGGAGACGTTTTGACAGAGAGCCGAATATCGACATGCGACCATTTCCGTGTGCCCCTGCGTCGGCCAGACATTTACTAGCGCGTGCTCTATCAAGGCTTTTGAGAGCGAACTCCAAGGACGAAGATCACCGTGCACTCTTGCTAGCCCATGCCCTCGTGGCTGGATCGGCTGCCAACAGGAGTGACGCTTTTCAACGTGATCTACCTTCGCAAACTCTTCCCTCAATTTGGTTTCGTCATGAGCTATCATAAACAATGCCCGGATGTCAGAAAGCGGCGATCATCGTGAGACAGACATCGTTGTGGCCCATGGCCTGAGCGTGTATCCATCCATCGGTATTGACTGGCAGCCCTTTCCTGATGTGCACGAGGATCAAGACCCTACCCGCTCAACTTCTGCTGCTCTGAAATAATGCTCTGAAATGGATATATGAAGAGGTCCGAAATACTCCGAGCCGCTCAGAGGGAAATCAACGGGCACAAGCTTTGCTGAACATCATTCTGTGGAGGATTCGTGATCATGAAAGACGCGCTGAAGATCTATCGCGTCCCAATGGCAGCTACCGTCCTGATTGTGGCGGCATTGGGATTCTGGGCATATCTGGACTGGCTGAGCTTTGGCGAGCACATTCAGGAGCGCGAGCGTCATCGCGCGCTTGGCGTATCTAGGATGCTGGCAGGTGCAATTAATGCCCTTGAGGAAAATGGACGCCTGGGCCGTGATGAGATTGAAAGCATACTCGAGCACATCATCGAGGCCTCTCCTTATCAATTCCTCGTGTTAGAGGAGAACGGAAAGCATATCCTCCAGGCCGGGAAGATTCCTCAAGCCATGACGTTGCCATCCACGGAAACAGAAAGCTTGTCAAAAGGGTTCTATCTTTTCAGCCGCAAGGCTCGCCTGCTCAAGGATGACGGTTGGCGCGGCGGTATTGAGCCTTATTCCGAATTGGGCGACTCAAACCCTCTTGGGCTCGGGGATGCTGAACCGTTAATGATCCTTGGGGGTGATGTCCGAGACCATGGGTACCCGAAAGCATTGTCGCATGTGTTTGGCCCCCTCGCAGTCGCCATCCTTCTCTTGACTGCGAGTGTCGCTGCCTGGATCATGGTGATCCGGAGCCGCTTGCTGACGGAACAATTACGGACGGAACGCGCTCGTTCGGCTCATTTGGAAGATCTGGGGCTTGCCGCTGCCGGTCTTGCTCATGAAACAAAGAACCCTCTCGGCATCATTTCAGGGATTGCTCAGCAAATCGCCCGTGACCCAGAAGTGCCCGAGCGGAGCAAGGCCATGCTCGAGACAATCATCGATGAAGTGGACAAATCCGCATCTCGGCTCGGTCACTTCATGACATTTGCGAAACATCGAGCTATCAGAGCGGTCCCCGTGGACATTCAGGAGCTGGCCCATAGAATTGCCGGGGTTCTTCAGCCTGAATTCGATGTCGCCGGGGTCGAGCTGAAGGTAAGCTGTGCCCCGAACCTGCTCCATGCGGATGAAGACATGTTGCGACAGATTCTTGTGAACCTTCTTCTGAACAGCTTGGAGGCCTCATCGAAGGGAAGCAGTGTGGAGGTCCGAACGGTGAGGCAGGGTCCACGAGCCGCTCTGGTGGTGGCAGATCAGGGTCGGGGCATCCAGCCGGAGCTGCTTCCAGACATTTTCAAGCCCTATGTTGCCGGCAATCCCGATGGACATGGCCTCGGATTGGCCATCGTCAAACGTTTTGTCGAAGACCATGGCTGGACGATCAAAGCAGCGTCTGAGCCCAACGGGGACACGGTCGTCACCATCTCGGGCATAACCCTGCTCCACGGGAAAAGCGATCAGGGGTGAGCATGCAGATCCTCATCGTGGATGATGAAGTGCGGTACCGTGAGCTTTACATGCATGTCCTTGAATCGGCAGGATTCAGGACCAAAGCGGCGGCGTCCGCCGAGGAGGCCATGGCCCTTTTGCGAGCGCAGCTGCCTGCGATGGTGGTTGCCGATGTCCGAATGCCCGGCGAGAGCGGTATCGAGCTGCTCCGCAGGGCCCGTAAGGAACACCCTGGTCTCCCCTTTCTTCTGGTGACGGCTTACGCAGATGTTCGCGATGCGGTTAGTGCAATGAGGCTCGGAGCCGTCGACTACCTGTCAAAGCCGGTGGATCTGGATGAGCTGCTGACTGCCGTGCGCGATGCCGTTGGGATCTACGACGAGACGACGGAGCTGACGATCCCGCCCGAGGCACTACGAGGGGTTGTCGCCGAAAGCGCGTCGATGCGCACTGTACTGCGGGATGCTTATCGGGTCGCCCAAAGCGATGCCAACATTTTACTCACAGGAGAGAGCGGGACAGGTAAAGAAGTTGTGGCCCGCTTCATCCATCAGAACAGTCCCCGCCGGGACAAGACGATGATAACGTTCAACTGCGCATCCATCCCGGGATCGCTGCTGGCTGGTGAGCTCTTTGGGCATGAGAAGGGAGCGTTCACGGGGGCGGTCACAAAACGCCTGGGACGGTTCCGCGAGGCAGAGACCAGCACACTCTTTCTGGATGAAATCGGTGACATGCCGCTCGAATTACAGCCGGCTTTGCTGCGTGCCATTGAAACCAATGTCATCACACCTCTCGGTGGTGGCAAAGAAATTAAGGTGGATTATCGTCTTCTGGCAGCAACCAACCGATCCCTAGCGGAAGAGGTAGAGGCTGGCCGCTTTCGCCAGGACCTCTACTATCGATTGAACGTCATCGCCATCGAGATTCCTCCTTTGCGTGAGCGGACGGAGGATATCTTACCGTTGGCGCGACATTTTCTCGCGACGCGAAGAAACGAAGACAAACGGCTTTCCCGGGCCGCGGCCCAAGCGTTGGTTGCCCACCCATGGCCCGGCAATGTGCGCGAACTCGCCAACGCGATTGAACGTGCATGGCTCCTCTCCCAAACGGACGTGATCCTTCCTGAGCATCTCCCCCCTGTGGTACGCATGGCTGCTGCTCGATCCAGCGATGAGGTGATTGAGATGGGCTCAGGCGGCCCTGTGGATGTCAAAACACTTGAAGCAAGCGGAGCGGACTCCATCCGCCGTGCTTTGGAGCAAACCGGGGGGAATCGCACACGGGCGGCAGATCTACTGGGAATCACGCGGCGCGGACTGATTTACAAAATGAAGCGACTCGGAATAACGTGAAATGTCCCTGACACTATAGAGGGATATGAATACTCGACGTCCTGATTCCGCTGTAACCGATTTTCATGTGAAAGGTTTTCACAGGCGTGCAAAGTTTTCACAGCAATCATATACCCAGCCTGATTCTGCGCCCGACAACACCGCATTGTACGGGGAATATCCCCACATCCTCAGCGTACACTTCATTCCACTGTGGTCTCCCGCTGGGAATTCCGCCCGACCAGCCCCTTGCACCGTCGAAGGATCTCCCCCAGCTTCGTCCTTGCCTGTCTAACCTGCCACGTAGGGGTTATGGCGGAGAATAATGCCTCACTGCAGGGAGTGTTGCTCGACTTCTCTGGTCGATCCCGCTCCTCGCTCTTACGTCTTGTCGTCGCTTCCCCAGCTTCCAGGGCTGGTCGCTCTTTACACGCATGCAGCGTGAAGCTCGGGCAGTAGAATTTCGTTTTCTCCCATTGTGGAAGCTGTCTCAGATGTTCAAGAAACTCGTTTTTCAGGAATCCTGTTTCCTCCCCTTCACTCGGGCCGATGAACAGGACATTGCCCTCGATAAAGCATTTTCCCTTCTTCGCCGCGGCAAAACCACCATGAGATTTCCAGTGAACTTCTCCGCTGCTTCTTTGAATGATCTCGTACTGGGCAAGTCTGTATGACTGATCGTCCATGTTTCCTCCAGTCCCGCTTGGGCGCTGTCCTCGAAGGTTAGTCCATGGAGATGTGACCGATGATCAGGAGAGAGAGGACAAGCAACAGGAGGAGCGGATTCGTATGGATTCGGTAGATGTTTCTCAGGAAGCTCTTGGGGCATAGCTTGAATTTCAGGGCAACTCCTAAAACAGCGATACCCGCCATAATCACCAGCCCACATTCCGGCAAGGCCGTTGATTTGCACCTCGATAAAGTCCAATGAACGATCGCTACGAGCAGGATCAGTGGGTTCAAGATGTAATGGAAATTCATGAGAAATTTCTTCTGGATGGCATTGAAGCTGG
>CALBZH010000382.1 GCA_937889795.1 uncultured Syntrophobacteraceae bacterium
TGGCTGAAGACACGGACCTCACCCTTGCCTTGCATCGCAAAGGCCACCGAGTGGCTTACGTGCCGGCCGCGGTCGCCTGGACGGAGGCGCCTGAGAGCGTGCGAGCACTGGTGAAGCAGCGCTTCCGCTGGGCCTTCGGAACCCTGCAGTGCCTCTGGAAACATCGAGACATGGTGTTCAACCCGCATTTCGGCGCTCTTGGCTGGTTCAGTCTGCCAGGCGTGTGGTTCTTTCAGATCCTCCTGGTCACCATCACGCCGCTGGTCGACTTCCTTCTTGTCTGCTCGCTCTCCCTGGGTGTGGGCGACGCCATCTTTGCCTACTTCGTGACCTTTCTGATCATGGACATCTTTCTCGCTGGATTGGCCTGCCGGATGGAAGGCGAGCGGCTGAGCAAGGCTCTGCTCATCATCCCCATGCGCTTCATCTACCGGCCGCTGCTCAGCTGGGTGATCTGGAAGTCGATCGTCAAGGCAGCAAAGGGCGCGTGGGTGACCTGGGGAAAGCTCGATCGCACCGCTTCCGTGCCAAGCCAAGCTTGAGGTGGATCCCTGGAATGCCGATCGTGCGAGATTCAACCCGCTCAGTCCCGCTCATGACCGCACTCGTCGGAGCGCTGATCTTCACCGGCCTCGTACCCGGCTGTTCGGACCGGACCGTCGATGCGCCTTCACGGGAGTCCTCCGCTCATGGGATCTTCCCGGAGAACGGAGCCTATGCCGGCGCCTACATCGATTTCGGGCTGACCGAAGACGCCGTCACGCTGGATTCGATCGACGAGTTCGAGAAATTGACAGGGAAACGGATGACCCTCGTCGCGTCGTCCAGTTTCTGGGGTGAGCAAAGCTTTCCCGCCCGAAACCTCACGATCATCGCGCGGCACCAGGCTCTTCCGCTTGTCTTCTGGTCTCCCTGGGATCGGCCGTACAAGGAGGAGGTCGGCCCAGACAAGTTCGGCCTCAACGCCATTCTGGCAGGTGTCTGGAACGATTACATCGACGCTTGGGCCGATGCGGCGAGAACCCACGGAAAACCAATCCTGGTCTCCTGGGGCCTTGAGATGAACGGCTGCTGGTTCCCCTGGTCCGGCTGCTACTACAACGGAGCGACACCCGCCGCAGATCAGCCCATGCCCGGCCCGGAGCTTTACAAGGAGGCCTTCCGCTATGTCGTGGACCGGGTGCGTGCGAAGGGCGCAACGAACGTCCTTTGGGGATTCCACGCCAACAACTTTTCCCAGCCGTTTGAGCCCTGGAATACTCTGCCCGCCTACTATCCGGGTCCCGAATACGTCGATTGGCTCGGCTTGAGCGCTTACGGAAAACAGGCGGCGGACGATGACTGGCTAACCTTCCACCAGGTCTTCGACAACGCCTATGGGGAACTGTGCAAATTGGATCCGCTCAAGCCGGTGGTGATCGCCGAATGGGGAGTTGGTGAATTCCCCCAGTCTGGGAGCAAGGCGGAATGGTTTCGCGAGGCATTCCGAGCAATCGAAACCGATTACACGCGCGTCAAAGCCGCCGTCTATTGGCACGAACGTTGGCGCAACGCCGATGAATCCTACAGCAACCTGCGCATCCACTCCTCACCCGAAGCCCTGGAAGCCTTCCGGCAAGGCCTGTCCAGCCCCTTCTGGAAAGATCGTCTCATCGAGCCCGCGTTGTCCGCAACCGCCGGCAAGCCGCCCAGTGGACGGTCAGCCCCTTAGAGCCTCTATATCTGGGCATTCATCAGATGCGCGAGCCGTCCCATCCTCAGGCCGTCTGTTCGCCCTCCGAAGTAGCGGGCATCCATTTCCTCGGGCCTCACATCTTGAAGCCGATTGAATCCCATGTCACGCAGCATAGGCTCAAGGGTGGCCGGATCGAAAAACGTTTGAAAGGGCTCGCCGGCCAGAGCCACGCGGTGAGCGAGCCCATCAAAGACCCTGCGCTCCGCAGGATTCATCAAGGACGGGAGGATCAGGTAGTCGAAGATGACCCCGCTTCCCGCCGGCATGGATGCGATGGATCGCAGCGTCTCAACGACCGCAGTGTTTGTTAGATACATCGTGACTCCGAGCCACGAGAAGAAAGCGGGCCTGCTGCTATCGAAGCCTGCCTGCCGCAGCCCCTCTTCGAGCGTCTGCGACTCGAAATCGACCGGAGAAAAGGTCAGGGTGTCCGGGATCTGGATTCCTGCCTGCTCCAATCGAGCGCGCTTCCAGTCTTGAGTAGCCGGATGGTCCACTTCGAAAACACGCAAGACGCCTTCGGGGAACGGATTTCGGTAGGCGAAGGTGTCCAGGCCTGCCCCCAGAAGGACGTACTGACCGACACCCCGCTCGATGGCGCCGCAGAGCTCGTCTTCCGCATATCGGCTCCGTGCGGCCAACGAGGCACGAAGGACGCGCGACAACGGGGTTTCCTCCAACCACTTCCGATCTTGTCCCGGGGGCGCCGGATCGACGAAGCCCAGCACGCGGAGTGCAAGAGGATCATCGAATATCTTGGGATCATCCAAGATCTGGTGCGCGGCACGACGCATCGCGACGCGCAGCGCGGTCAGACTTGGGCAGCCTGTCTCCATGAGATTCTCCATTCAAGGGCTCAGCGTTGTTGGATCGGGCTGCTCAACCGGGCCAGCCCTACTGCCAAGCCCGTCCATCCCGTTCGCCCCCGCCTTTCTCAGGCACCGATCCTCTCCGAAGAGCGAGCCAGGCTGAAGAGCAGCTGAAAGGCGATCATCGTGACCGCATTGATCAAGGCCGCAAGATAGAAGGCCCCGGAGAAG
>CALBZH010000383.1 GCA_937889795.1 uncultured Syntrophobacteraceae bacterium
TCGGGTCGATGCCCCTCAGAAACAGGTAGAGAACCTCACCGAAGTGGGCTTCGTAACGGTAGCCGGGAATCCGCGTCCTCAAAAACTGGTGCAGGGCAACCGTATACAGTGTGTACTGGAGATCGTACAGACTCTCCCGCACCGCCTTTTGGAGCGATTCCTGCCCGTAGTCCTCGACGCGGGAACCGAGAAAATTGGACTTCCAGTCGAGGATGTAGAAGCGGCCGTTGGCTTCGAAGACCAGGTCCATAAACCCTTTCATGAAGCCGTCCACGGCGTCGAACCGGAAGCGCTCCCGGTTGGCGGAGACCCCCGCCCCGGCGCGCCCCCCCACGTGGCGGCTGAACAGCTCCGTCAGCTCGGATCCGCGCAGCCTCCGGAGCGGAAAGGTGAATTCGAGCTCGGTCAGACGCTTGCCGGCGGGGATTTCGGCGAGGCGGAAGGCTCCGAATTCCGAAGGCAGCTCCAGCCCGAGCACGTTCCGGATCATCCGGCAAAGAACGTCCGCCCAGGACGAGCTCAATCCCTGGACGGCAAGCTCCTTGAGAACAACGCCACGCAGGACTTCCGGGTCAGGATCCGTGAAATCCAGCCCTTCGAAGATCGTGTGGATGAGGATTCCCGATGCCGTCCCCTTGGGAAACGCGAAGATGTCGGGGGGTCTGTCGTGCTTCATGACCTCCGGGGACACGTCCTGCGGGGTTAGGGCTTCTGAAACCGACTCGTCCCGGTCCGCGAGCTCCGCCCGGTGGGACTGCTTGAAGATCAGCGAGGAAAAGCTCGAGATGCCCCAGTCGCGCTCTATGCTCCGAGTATGCGGGCGGCTGGAAAGCTTGGCACCTGGGTCGGCCGCCGGTGGCAAGGCCCGGCCCTTTTCGATCGGCATCTCCAGGAGCTCGATGGCCCCTCCGGCCTTCCCCCGCAGCGCCTCGAGATCGGCTCGCACGGCGGCGTCGTCCAACCCCTTGAACCGGCTCTCCAGGGTCGGCAGCGTCCCGTCCCAGCCGGTGGTGACCGAGGGGTGGAAGAGATAGGCAGGGGCCGACGTCCCGGCCCCGTTGAAAGGCCCCCAGACGACCGTGCAGCGATTCCTGGCCCGGGTCAAGGCCACGTAGAGCAGCCTCAGATTTTCCGCCAGCTGCTCTTTGCCCGCCAGGGCGCGGTGCTCGTCCTCCCGTGGCGAGCCCAGGTCGAGGGTCAGCCTCATAGCGTCCTTCTCGTCGTGGAAGACGAACGGACCGCTCTTGGGCTTCGAATCCTGCCAGAGGAAAGGGCAGAAGACGACGGGATACTCGAGCCCCTTGCTCTTGTGGATGGTGACGATCCGGACGGCGTTCTCGTCGCTTTCGAGCCGGAGCTGGTGCTCCTCCAGCCGCGGCGTGCTTGCGTCCCGCTGGCTGGAAAGCCACTTAAGGAGGGCGGAGAGGTTCAAGCCGTTCTCCGTCGCGGCCTGGTGCAGAACCTCCGAGAGGTGAAGGATGTTCGTGCAGCGCCGCTCCCCGTCTTCGAGCGTCATGAGGCGGGGGAGGCTTTCATTGTCCGCAAGCAGCTGGCGGAACATGCGGAAGAAGCCGAACTTCGACCAGGTTTCGTGGTACCCCGCAAACGAGAGAAGCCGCCGCTCCCAACCGACTTCGTCCTCCATGAGCCGGCCGATCTCCTCGCCGCTCACCCCCAGGAGGTCCGTCGCCAGGGCGGCCCGGATGAAGCTATCATGGCCCGGATTGGCGATTGCCGTGAGGATTCGCTCCACTTCCAGAGCCTCGTGCGTGTCGAAAAGGTTTTCCGCGCTGTAAAGGACGCTGTGCAGATTGAGACTCGTGAGGGAGCGTTGAACGTCCCTGGCCTCCTGGTTGGTCCGGACCAGGACGGCGATGTCTCCCTCCCGGACGGCGCGGTCCCCGATGAGCGCCCTCCCCTCCCGGCCCAGACCAACGAGGGCTGCGATTGCGGCCGCCACCGTATCGAGGATGAGGGGACGCGCTTTTCCCTTGGGGATGGGAATGGCGTCGGTCACATCCGAAGCGTTGAGATGCCACAGCTGGAGCGGCGCCGGCCGCCGGCCGTCCACCTGGAGAAGCTCGTGCTTTTTGGCCTTGGCCGCCCGTGCCGGTTTGAACCCGATCGCCTTGTAGACAAAAGCGGGGTGCTCCAGATCAAAGACCGCGTTCACTCCCGAGATGAGAGCCGGCTCCGAGCGCCAGTTCTCGCTGAGGGTGTAGCGCCGGGAGGTCTGCCTCGCCGCCTCCATGTAGCTGAAGATGTCCGCGCCACGGAAAGCGTAGATGGCCTGCTTGGGATCCCCGATGAGAAAGAGCGGGGAGCTCCCGTCCCCAAAAATCTTCTGGAAGATCGCGTACTGGATGGAATCCGTGTCCTGGAACTCGTCGATGAGCGCCGCCTTGAACCTATCCCGCACGATTTGCGCCAGATGGGCGCCCCCGGGCTCTGAGAGGGCCCGTTCGAGCTTGACCAGGAGGTCGTCGAAAAAGAGAATGTTCTTGCTGGCCTTTCGCTTTTCGAGCTGCGTGCGCACATGCTCGATGAAGGCAACTTTAAGCCCCAGGATGCGCTCGTCGTACGCGGCTTGAAGCGCCTCCGCGGCTTCCCGCAGCGTTTCGGCAAGGTCGAAAAAGGGATGGGACGGAGGCGACTGGCCCTTCTTGACGGCCTGCTCGATGGTGCCCCGCGTGAATTTGTCGAAGCTCTTGCACAGGATGCAGCTCACGCATTCACCCTGGAACTGGATGTCCATTTCCCGGATCCACCCCGGAATGCCGGCCTGCCGGACCTTGCTCCGACTGAGAGCCGGGCTTTCCAGCAGAATCGCCCCGACAGCCTCCCGGCTCGAGGCCCAGGAACGGGCGACGGTTTGAAACGTCTCGACGAAGCGTTCTTCGATGTCCCGGCACTCGATCAGGGCCTGATCCGGGATGACCTTGAGGTGGGGATTGAAGAGATTCTTTCCCACCAGGGAGCGCAGCCCTTCGAGGGACATGCCGGATTCCCGGGCGTGGGCATGGAAGAGGGGCGATGTCGCGTAGAAATGCTCTCTCCAGAAATCCTGGACGATGTCCCGCAGCAGCGCTTCCTGTTCCGTGACGAGCTCGGCGTCGAAAAGCATGCCGCTCGCGAAGGCATGGTCCTGGAGCGTCCGGAGGCAGAACCCGTGGATGGTGAAGATGGCCGCCTGGTCAAAATCACTGAGGTCGCAGTTGAGCCTCCGAAGGGCGGATTCCTTCGAGGCCGGGTCCGGGTGGCGATGGACCAGGCCGTGAAGGAACGGGTCGACGGTTGGGGCTCCCGAAAAAACATCCACCGCTTCTCGAAGGCGTTTGCGGATCCGGTCCTTCAGCTCGCTCGTGGCGGCTTCGGTGAAGGTGACGACAAGGATCTGCTGAATGAGCACGCCAAGCTCGAGGATCAGGCGCAGCACGAGCCCCGTGATGGCGTAGGTTTTGCCCGTGCCGGCGCTCGCTTCGATGAGGTTCGTGCCGTCGAGGGTGGTCTCGAGAAGGTCAAGCTCCTTCATGGCGCCGGCCATGTGCGTTGCGGTTTCGGCGCGGCTGGAGGGATCCGAGGTCGGTCTCGATGGTTTGAGCGGCTCAGGCATCGTCCGAAACCTCCCTCATGCAGCGAAGGAGCGGCTCGAAGACCTCCCGTGCGATCGCCTCGAAGTCGGCATCCAGCGGGTCCACGGACCGGAAGCACAGGTCGAGGTAAGGGTCTTCGATCTCCCCTCGCTTGTGGTCGTTCCCCTTCCAGGTCAACCGGGCCGCATCCAGCGCCTGCTCGCGGGTCTTCTGCTTCACCTGGAGGGTCTGAAGATAGTCGAAAGCGGAGGCGGCAAAGAAGCGGAGCGGCTTGACCAGCCCTCGCCAGTAGAGGTCGAGGAGGCGGGAGAGGATCTCCCGACTTTCCTCTACGGCACCGTATTGGACCGGATGAAAGGCCCCCTTTTCCAGCCCGATGAGCAGGCTCTCCCGGGGATATCCGGGCTCGGCCAGGCAATTCAGGACCAGGTGCGGGATCCAGGCACCGAGATGGTCCTTTGGCTTGATGGATGCGTAGCGGTATCTCAGGTGCCGGTCCCCGAAGAGGAGCTCGACGGTGCCGGTCAGGTGGAAATCCCCGATGCCGAGCCGAACGTCGAGCGGTTCCAACCGCTCGGCGCCGAGAAAAGGCGCCGTCTGAGCGGCAAAGAGCGCGACTCCCCGGCTCAGCTGCGTGAACGTGAACTCCCCCGGCGTTCCATGGGGCAGCCTCCCCGAGGCTCTGAAGAGCGCCTGGCGGTCTCCCGGGGAGGCCCCGCCGAGAGCGGTTTCCACGAGATCCTGCTGGATGAGGTAGCTCTCCAGCCCTTCCAGCTCGAAGCACTCTGCGTCCTCGAGAAGAGCGCTCTCGTCGTCCAGAAAGAGGCCGAGACGCTTATTCAGAAGGTATTTCGAAGGGTTGGTGAAAAACCGGATCAGATCGATCAGGCTCACCGTCCGAAAGGCTTCATCGGGCTCGGGAAGCTCGCC
>CALBZH010000384.1 GCA_937889795.1 uncultured Syntrophobacteraceae bacterium
GACCACCGAGATCTACACTCTTTCCCTACACGACGCTCTTCCGATCTTCCACTTTCCCAAAGGTTGCAGAACGCCAGGATCCTGCCGTTCTTAGACACGAAGCAGATCCGGAAGCGCCCGAGGTATTCGGGGTCAAAGCAGCCAAGGGAAAAGCGCTTCTCACGGGTATTCTTTTCTCGCAGCCATGCATCGGAGACGGCCTTGAGCTGCGGCAGAAGGGGAGGCACTTCCCAGGATTCCACAAAGTCGAAAACGTAGCCTTCCTTCTCCATGCGATTGCATCGATTGCGGAAAGGCTTCCTGGATTTTCCTTCCAGGGAAAAGGTTTGCAAAGGCACGATGCCTTCCTCTCCAATCTTGTAGGGTGTCAGTCCCAGGTCCAGATACAGGGGAAGGCTCTCCGTTCCCACCTCGTAGAAAACGGGCCAACCGCCGTAACGGTCACACAGCTCGCGAAACTGCCACGCGAGCTCGCGCCATTCGGGCTGCTCGCCGACGGGGTCGCCCATCGATACCCAGCTCCGTCCTTCGATTCCGTACATGATGAAGCTTAGGTGACTCTGACTCAGGAGAAACCGCTTGTCGCCGAGCAAAGCCAGGTGGGAGGACGTTACCGGGGAGAGCGCCACGGCCTCTTCGATGTGCTTCATCTCCTCGCGCGTCATGGTCGACAAAATGCGGGGTGCCGTGGGCCTGAGAAGCCTGCTCAGCGCGATGACCAGACATACGATCCCTGCGGCAACCGTGGCGCGGAGGGCGCGAGGAGCACTTTCGGAAAAGGCGAACCTCCACCAGAGATCCATCGAATACTCGAGGTGTTTGTGGGCGAAGACGCTGATCCACGCCGATGTGATCAGGACGACGCCAACGCTGGTGACCCACGCTGGTGTGAAAGGCTCATTGAGCAGCGATGCCTTGCGATAAAAGAAACGCCGACATGGGATCAGCGCAGCCAAAATGACTCCCAATGTCGTTGCTTCCTCATAGTCGAACCCTTTCAGAAGCGAGGCCACCATGCCTGAGCCGAGAAGGAGGGTGGTCAGGAGGAATGCACCATCGAGTCTCAATTGAAGCCCTCTTGCCACGAGGAGCAGGATGACGCCGATCAGGCTTCCCAGGAGATGAGACATTTCTACAACCGGAAGTGGGAGCAGCCCCCTTAGGATCGTCATGCGCCAACCCACGTCGGGCGTGGCTCCGGACAGGAGCAGGATGGTGCCCGCGAGGAAGACCATGAGAGAAAAAAAACGGGGAGCCATATGCGGTGCCAGACGACCCAGGATATGGGCGCCCCGTTCCAAAGCCATACGCTTTTCGAACAGCTCATGCAGTCCAAGGAGGACCGTCGCGGTCAGCAGCGGCAGCAGGTAATAGATGAAGCGATAGGCAAGCAGGGACGCAAGAATCGAAGGGGTGGGCAGGTAGGGAGCGAGTCCAATCGCAACGACTGACTCAAAAACACCCAGCCCCCCCGGGACCTGGCTCAGCAAACCGGAGAACTGTCCAAGCAGGAAGACGCCTAGAAACGATGCAAAGGGCAGTGCGCTCGTCCCCCCAAGAAGAATGTAAAGAACAGACCCGGCAAGCAGCCAGTCCACTCCGGAGAGTGCGATTTGCTGGACCGACAGACCAACCGGGGGAAACGGGATTGCCACACCCCAGATCGAAAAGGGCCTTCTTTTGAGGATGCCGAAAAGGAGGTAGAGGCCCGGGAGCAACAGCAGCAGCCATCCAAGGGGGCGGGTTGACGCCAGGGCAAGAGGAGCCCATGGAGGGAGGGGGGTGGGGTTGAGCACGAAAACGGCTCCGGCAACGGTGAACAGACCCAGCCACAGGGTGAGCGTATAGAACCCGACGACCGTGGCGATTTCAACGGCCGAAAGGCCCCAGGTGGAATAGAGCCGGTATCGGACGGAGGTCCCGGCAAGCATGGAAAGGCCCACGCTGTTGCTGAACGCATAGCCGATGAAAGAAGCCAGAGCGATCCTGGCGTAGGCCAATGAGTGGCGAATATAGCGAAATGCCAGCCAGTCGTAGCCGGTTAGGACGAGATAATTCAGGCCCGTAACGACCAGAGCCAGCAGGAGGCGCATTCCAGGGATCTGCTCGAGGCTCTTTAGAACGTCGTGGTAGTGAACGAGACTCAGCTCACGGTGCAGCACCCACAACGCTGCGAGGAAGATGGCTCCTCCGAGTACAGGCCCGATGCTCGCTGTCACATGATTTTTCATGAACTGCCTCCCGGTCTGACCTGCGGCTGCAAATCGCTGGGCATGAGCCTCCACGGGGCTCGAACGGCAGCAGGTCCTCCGATCGAACCGACGATACGCAAGCCTCTCGCCTCACTGCCTCGCCTGTTGGGTGGGTTTGCCCCGAGAAAAGGCGTCATGGATGAAGGCGGTGACATCCGTCTTCAGCTTCTCGAGAACGTTGGCATCGGTGTACATTTGGTGGCCTCCTTCATAGATGACCTGGCGTATGTTCCGGTGAAGGCCGGCGTCCAGCATCAGGTGGTTGAGGGTATAGCTGGTCCCGAAGTAAGGGGCCACGAGATCGTAGTATCCGGTTGCAACGTAGACTTGCAGTTGGCTCGATTTCTTCAGGAGCCTGGCAAGGTCACTTGCCACATTGAGGTAGCCCTGGCCGCGATGCTTCCAGTCCCATTTCTGATTCACCTCCCACGAAAGATACTCGTACGCCCCATCCGTTTCGTAGCCGAGGTCTTTGCGGACGTAGTCGTTGAATGCGGCCACGTAGGCTGAAACGGTCGAAACCAGTGCAGGATCATCGGATGACGGATCAGCATGGTCTCCCGCTACGGAGAAGCGGCTGTCCATCATGGAGAGGGCGCGATGCTCTCGCCCAAGGTATTCTTGAGCGAAATCGACATTTTCGATCCGCAAATTCCGGCGGTCGATCTGCTCCGGGGAAAGACCCGTCAGTCTGCATAGGTTCTCGATCAACTGTTTCCGATCGTTCGGATTCAGACCATCCCCCTTCAAGAGCAATGGCCAGTAAGTTTCCGCCGCCCACTGCTCCGCGGCCTTGGCCAGTTCAGGGACGCTTCGAGGCTTCTTAATGCTGGTCTTGTCATGATACGCTGCCGTGACGGCGAACGTCGGCAAGAAGGCCAAATACGGGAGGTCGTTTCCGATGTCAAAAGAGAGGGTCCCAAAGTCAAGCACCGGTGAGACCAGGATCAGCCCGTTCAAGCTCATGCCGAAGCGATCGAGAAGGGTGCTTCCGAGCAGCACGGCGCGTGTTGCGCCATAGCTTTCCCCGACAAGGAATTTTGGCGAATTCCATCGTTGATACCGGCTGGTGTAAAGGCGGATGAAGTCCGCCATGGCCCGGACATCCTCCTTCACGCCGTAGAAAGCCCCCGCTTGCTTCTGCGGTTCCTTTGGCGCGATCTCACGACTGAATCCGGTTCCCACTGGATCGATGAAGATCAGGTCGGTCCGGTCAAGCCAGGTGGATTCGTTGTCCACCATCTCGAAAGGAGGAGCGCCGGGCTGCCCGGGATGGGCAAGCCGGACCCGCCTGGGGCCGAGACCTCCCATGTGGAGCCAGACCGACGATGCTCCGGGGCCGCCGTTGAACGCAAAGGCAATGGGGCGTTTCGCCGGATCGCTCTCGCCATCCTTCACGTAAGCCACGAAGAAGATGTTCGCACCCGGATTCCCTCCTTCGGCCAACACGCGAAGGGTCCCGGTCGTGGCCGTGTAGGAAAGGGTCTCCCCGTGGATATGAATGGTATGGTGAGTGGTGATGGGAATTTGCCCCTGGGGGGGTGGAACCTCTTCGGGAGCTGGTGCCGTGAGTCTTCCCTCGACCGGCGGCTGGGCGGGAGCGCTCACTTCGGTCGCGATGGCGGGATGTGCCATCAGTAGACCGACCAGCAGTGGGACGGATGCTTGGAGAATCCGTTTTGTCCACAACCCCATCGATGTTCCGTGTGCTCTTCGCGCCGAAATCATCCTCGCACCTCCTGGTGGGTGAGCTTCACGCCAAAGTGGTCCAAGACTTCGAACCGTTCACGATAGTGCGAGCGGTTTGCCCGAATTCCCGAAAAGCTGGTGATGCCTCGTGTACCTCATTCCTGTCTTACGATAGCGATGTCGAGGGGGGCAGGTAATCGGACAAGGGATGATATTGCTGTGGGAATTCGCCAACGGCTGTTGTCAGGCTTCTCCTACAAAGCTGGACCATCGGTGCAATTCACGACCGTTGCTAATTCCTCTTGGCCAAGGTGTCGGGTGTCTGGT
>CALBZH010000385.1 GCA_937889795.1 uncultured Syntrophobacteraceae bacterium
TCCATCCCCGCCGCTCACCCTCCTCCTCTCAACGCGAGCCCGTGCGCATGGCGTGCTCGTCTGCTTCGCCTCGAGCAGAAGTCCGCCAAGCTCCGCCTCATCGACGTCTAATTAAGTAAATTCAATAAATTAGAAATGACCCAAGCGCAAATAGGTAATCTGGATTGAAGGGAAGCTGTGCAATTGAAGAATACGATGCATCGAGCACGGGCACAGGGTGCGCAGCCACGCGGGCGTGTGTCCATTGGCTTCAAAGACAAATTCAGCGGTTCCGAGAACCGCCACCAGATGTGAATTCGCCTATCATCCGCTCAACGGATCCGGGCGGTAGGTTGCGGGATGGAGACGAGCGATTTAGTGTAGTCAGGGAGTCGGGCGAAGCACGGAGGGATGCTCCCGCCAATTCCTGCGTTGACAGGCGTCTGTTGCGCTGAAGACGGGATGATGGTGCGCGAAGGCAAGGACCTCATCATCTTCCAGAGACGGGCAGTGAATACGTTTAGAAAGCAATGGAGCACTGATGGACAAGACCGATAAGAACAACCTGGCCGATATTGAATTCGAGCTCCGCTGGAAGAGCGCTCATGGAGCACATACCGAGACTTACTTCGCCCAGCGCGTCAATGCTTGGCGGGATTTCTTTGTGCAGCCCGTGATCGATGCATTGATGAACCGATCCGTCGGCGAGACCGTCGAGCTCACTTTCAAAGCGGGTGACATCATTCCTGATCGTGACCCGAAGAAGGTATTTTCGGTGACGCGCTCCCAATTTGACAGCGAATTCCGGCCGGATGCGACGATTCATCCGCAGCGGGGACGGTTCTACCCGAAAGGGATTCTCAAGGGAGTCCCAAATGTGTTTCGTGCCAATAAGGAGCCGTTCCGATGCGCCGAGGTTGACGACACCAACCTCCTGGTGGACTTCAACCATCCGCTTGCCGGCGTCGACCTGAACCTCAAGGCCGCTATCAAGCGAATTGACAGCAAGAAGGGAGGAGCGGGCAATGACTGGCTGGAAATCCTCACCACGGGGCCCGGGATGCAGGCGCGATGGGGCGGGCAGCCAACGGATTTCTTTTCAGACAACCCATTTGCAAGACCCGATGAGAGCCCGGATCGAAACTTTTACGAAAAACCACGATTTGTGGATCATATTGATGCCAAGGCCATTGAGAATATATCCGAAGTGTATGCAAATCTACTTGAACCTGGTAGTAATGTTCTGGATTTAATGAGCAGTTGGACTTCGCACATTCCTCCTAACTTGAAGCTCGGCAAGGTGATCGGGCTGGGGATGAATCTCGAAGAGCTCAAGAAGAACGATCGACTGACGGATACTGTTGTTCACGACCTCAATGAGAATCCTAGACTTCCATTTGAGAATGAATCCTTTGAAGCAGTCCTCTGTACCGTATCCGTAGAGTACCTGAAGGATCCTTTGACGGTATTTAAGGAAGTTGGACGTATTCTTAAACAAGGTGGCCGTTTTATAAATGCCTTTTCAAACCGTTGGTTCCCGCCGAAAGTGACCGCGATCTGGGAGCAACTCTACGAATTTGAGCGAATGGGCCTCGTGTCTGAATACTTTCTGCTGTCGGACCAGTTTGAGAACCTCTGCTCGCATTCCATTCGAGGGTATCCGAGACCCGAGGATGACAAGTACTATGGAGAGCTCTTTGTCTCCGACCCCGTTTACGCGGTTTGGGCCACCAAATGCTGATCATGGCCACCAGTCACCGGCTGATGTGGCAGCTGACATGAACGGCAGCACAACGCCGGCGAAGAATCGATGGCGGTGCGAGAAAATAATTGGCATACTGATTATTGGTGTTTTAATATTCAAACCACCCGAGGCTGCGATGGTTTTATCTGGCATCGATCCCTGACCGGTACAGAGCTTTCGCCGCGCTGTACCAGTGCTTCGTCAAAGAAGTTATGCCGGGCAAGAGAACACCCCCCACCCCCCTACCTCATCCATCACCAACATACAAGGGGGAATCAAAGGGGGGTGTCCCTTGCGAAGCAAAGTTGACAGAGTACTAGCCGGAAGCTCAGCTGGGGCCTCGTATAACACTTGACCAAACGGAGTCTCACGCGATGATTTTCAAAGACTGCATCTGCTTTCGGCTTGGTGCGGTGAGCCGCAAGATCACACGGCATTACAAGGATGGGATTGCCCCATTGGGCCTTACTCATGGCCAGTTTTTCATGCTGGTCGCCCTGCTCGAGGAGGATGGCGCTCAGCCGAGCCAGCTGGCCGACAAGACCGCCCTGGACCGCCCGACGATCACCGGACTCCTGGACCGCCTCGAGCGAGACGGGTGGGTGGAGCGGCGCCTGGATCCCAATGATCGGCGCACCTTGCGCGTGCATCTTACCTCCAAGGCCTTGGGACAGCGCGAGGATCTGCTCGCCATATTCGAAACGATCAACGGGCAGTTTTTGCAGCGATTCTCCGAAACGGAATGGGTTCTGTTCCAGTCCTTCCTCAATAGGCTCGATGCGGGGGAGGGACACGAAGTGGCTGTGAGCGCTTGAATTCAGCGCCCGGATGCGCTCCTTCTGTTCTGGCGATTCGGACACTCACTCATCGGAGAAAGGGGTACAGCCGATGGCTCTCTCGTCACGAATGCGAGACAATCTGAAACGCACCCTCAATGCCAAGCGAGTCGCCATTGTCGGAGCCTCGCAGGAACAGCTCTCGGTCGGCATGGGGCCTCTGCACAACCTGCTCGCGGCTGGATTTCAGGGGGAAATCCTGCCCGTTAACCCCAAGTACGACCAGATCCTGGGACAACGATGCTACCCCGACCTCGAATCGATCGACCCGCCCCCTGACCTTGCCGTTCTCCTGTTGAATCAGCATCTTGCGGTCGAGATGGTCGAAAGGGCAGGGCGATTGGGCATTCCAGGCGCAACCATCGTGGCGGGCGGCTTCCGGGAGGTTGGGGCAGGGGGGCAGGCCCTCAACGAGCGTCTTCTGAGCATCGCCAATGCCCATGACATGGCCGTGATCGGTCCCAACACCCTCGGCTTTTCAACTTTCCATCACGGGCTCCATTCCATCTTCTGGCACCTGCCCGCGATACCGGGGCCCGTTGCCATCATCTCCCAAAGCGGCGGAGTGGGACTCACCATGGGCTACGCCCTTCGGGACCTGGAGTGTGGACTGAGCCATTTCATCGGGGTCGGCAACCGTACGGTCCTGGACTTTGTTGACTACCTCGACGTCCTGCGAGACGATGCGAAAGCAGCCGTATTTCTCTTGTTTGTCGAGGGGGTCGAGAATCCACGGCTGCTCTATGAGGCTATTCGAGAAACCACGCCCCAAAAGCCGGTAGTGGTCTACAAGGCGGGGAAGCAGGAGGAGACCTCGAAGGCCACGGCCACGCACACGGGAAGTCTCGCTGGCGAATACGCCATCTACAAGGCCATGTTCAAACAGGCCGGGGCGTTCGAAGCGGAATCCGCATGGGATGCGGCCGTGGCGGCGAAGGCGCTGAGCATGGCTCCTTCTCCTCAGGGAAAGCGTTTGTGCGCTCTGACATTTACGGCCGGGCCCTGCATCGTGGCCATGGACAAGCTTGTGGCGAGCGGATGGGAGCTGCCGGATCTGCGGCCGGACACCAAATCCAGGATCATGAGCATCATC
>CALBZH010000386.1 GCA_937889795.1 uncultured Syntrophobacteraceae bacterium
CCTCGAACAGCTTGATGCCCAACAACCGGTAGGCATGCGGCGGCTGCTCTTCGGGTGGGATGCCCAGCCAGCGATGATAGGCGTCCAGCGCCTCCGCCATATCGCCTCCGAGAGCCCGTTTGTCCGTGAAAAAAGGATCGCCACGCGGGTATTGCCCTATAGTCCAGGGTATCACGAATCGCCGCGATGGCAAGGGGCTCTTGGAGTGCGGCGATTCATCGCCGCTTTCTTGCGTCAAGATTGGGATGATAGGCGGGGTTCACACGGCAGGCAGGCCGGTCCGAGGGGCTCGAACGACTTGTAGGTCAGGATGAACTCCTGGTGCCCCAAGGTCACGGCCGTCTTCAGATTCTCGAGGTGTCCCACAAATTCCTCGGTTGCCAAGCGCCATTCGGGCTCAGCAAACTCCAAAAACGCCGCCGTCTGGCGCTCGAAGTCGGCGAGGACCCCCTCATCGGCAAGCCCCCCTGCCGTCATGGCTTTCTTCAGCTCCTTGAACGAGCGGGCCATGGCCTTCTTGGCGTCTTTCAGTCCGGAGCGCCAGCGCGTGACCGCTTCAACAGCGTCCGGTTCATAGCTTTCCAGCGTAGAGCATCGCCACTCGAGCTTGAAGCGGATTTGCCCTCGTTTCTCTTTCACCCGAACCTTGGCCTCGAATGCGTCCGACAAGCGCCAACGGGCTCCCTCCACGGCAAGGTGCCCAGACCGGAGTTGCGCTGCAAGCGATTCCAGCTGTTCCGCGAGGGCGCTCCGGGTCAACGTCTGTCCATGATTCTCCTCCAAAGAGCTCCTCCTTGAGGCTACGCCTCCCCTGTGATATGAGGTTTGAGTCGCTCCCGCGCCAGTCGCTGCCCACGGAGGCCCGGCCGGGGGAGGTCATCCGGCACGGTCCAATACAACACAAAAGGAGCACCCATGATCAGCGTCCGCACCGAGCAAACCGGCGACGTCCCGTCCATTCGACGCGTGATTGAGGAAGCCTTCGGCAGGACCCAGGAGGCGGATGTTGTGGAAAAGCTTAGAGCCACCTGTGCCGAGTCCCTGTCTCTGGTTGCCTTCATCGACGACACGCTCGTCGGGCATGTCTTGTTCACCCCCGCCGTCATCGAGACCCGGGACGGGACCATCGAGGGCATGGGCATGGCCCCCGTTTCGGTGCTCCCTGACCACCAGCGCCGCGGGGTGGGCTATGAACTCATCCGCACGGGTTTGGCTAGGCTCAAAGCCAAAGCATGCCCCTTCGTCATCGTGCTGGGCCACCCCGAATA
This sequence comes from uncultured Syntrophobacteraceae bacterium, assembly GCA_937889795.1. GTDB lineage: Bacteria > Desulfobacterota > Syntrophobacteria > Syntrophobacterales > Syntrophobacteraceae > CALBZH01. The sequence continues at coordinate 1,269 of CALBZH010000386.1, forward strand.
CTATCCGCGGTATGGCTTCGAGCGGGCCTCTGTGCACAGCATCCGCTCCCAGTGGAGCGACGTCCCCGACGAGGCGTTCATGATCCTGGTCATGGACAAGGCAGCCCTTGCGGGGGTATCCGGCGTGGCCCGGTACCGCTCGGAGTGGGACGAAGCGGTCTAGTCATGCGATAATCCGTTTCTTAAATCGTTCACGGCTTCACGATTTTTCGGATCGCCACAGCATAGAAAGCATTCCACATGGAAAGCAAGACTGCCGCCTCAACGGCCACAAGCAGGGAAACGTCCTTCCTCGATCTGTTCATCGGGGTCACCAAAGCGATCACTTCGAGCCTCGACCCGGATGAGGTCTTTGCCCTCATCACGGAGAAGATCCCGCAAATCACCCACGTCGACGCGGCAACCGTTCGTCTGCTGGACGCCTCGGGCAAGAAGCTGATCCTGAGGGCGGCCAGTGGTCTCAGCGACGCCTACCTGAACCGAGGCCCCATCGATACGGAGGAGCCCATCTTCAAGGCCTTGAAAGGCGAGCCCATTCTCATCGAGGATCCCACCCACGATCCGGGGGTCAAGTACCCCGAAGCGACCAGGGAAGAGGGCATCCAGAGCATTCTGGTCGTCCCGATCCTCATCCGGGGGCAAATCGCGGGCATTCTGAGGCTGTTGTCCAAAAAACCGCGCTCTTTCAGCCAGGACGAAATCAGATTCCTGACCGCACTGGCGGAGCAATGCGGCATCGCGATTGAGAACGCTCGCATCTTCAAAGAGCAGCAGACGCAGCTGGATTACTTCAAGGCGATCCATGAAATCGGCAAGATGATCAATTCCACCTACGAGCTCGACAAGATCCTGGACCTGATCGTCACGCGTCTGCCTTCGGTCATGGGCCTGAAAGGGGCCACGATCAGACTTTTCGATGAGCACGAAGGCAAATTGGAGCTGAACGCCGCCTACGGATTGAGCCGGTCATACCTGGAGCGTGGCCACCTTGATGAAGAGCTGGCCACCTATTTCATCCGGGAAGGGG
>CALBZH010000387.1 GCA_937889795.1 uncultured Syntrophobacteraceae bacterium
AGATATCCACTCGTGACTGGAGTTCAGACGTGTGCTCTTCCGATCTGCTGCATTCGGTTTCGACGAAGCCCTCCGCATGGAAATCCGGCAAAACCGTTGGCCCGTGAAGACCACGGTGGTCTGTCCGTATTTCATCAATACGGGCATGTTTGACGGTGTGAAGACTCGGTTTGCGGCGCTCCTCCCGATCCTTGACGAAAACAAGGTGGCGGACCGCATCATCCGGGCAATTCTAAAAGGCAAGAAGCGGCTCATCATGCCGCCCATGGTCTATTCCGTGTGGCTGCTGCGGCTCTTTCCCGTGGCCGTGTTCGACTTCGTGGCGGACCTTATGGGGATCAATAGGGCCATGAAGTCCTTCAGAGGCCGCGTCGGCAAGCGTGAACAAGGCGAATCGGTTATCTAGCCTGGATGGGCACGAGTGGTCCACGGAAGGAGCCGCCGCGCATCTTCGGGAGGGGGAATCGTGAATCGAATGCTCGACAGGCGTCGAGACACTTGGACGGAAGTCCGTGAAGGAGTGCTCGAAGGGAGAAGCGGCTTGCGCCCGATTCGTACGCTCCAGGAGCTCACATCCATTCTTTCGGCGGCTCGGGAAGCCTCTCAGGCCTGGGCAGAGCTGCCGGTCCGTGAGCGGGTATCGGGCCTTGCCCGTGCGGGGGAATTTCTGCTGACCCGTGCGGATGCGCTGGCTCAAGCCATCGCCGACGCCACGGGTAAGACGCGGATCGAGGCGATGGCAACGGAGGTCATCCCCGCCCGGATGGCCCTGAGCTACTACGGGCGGCATGCGGAGCGGTTTCTTAGACCGCATCGTCTGCCTCCTTCAAGCCTCCTTCTCGTCAACAAATGGAGCCGGCTCGTCAGGGCTCCTTATGGGGTTGTCGGGATCATCTCTCCGTGGAACTATCCGTTCGCGATTCCATTCTCCGAGATCGTGATGGCTCTCTTGGCCGGCAACGCAGTGGTTTTCAAAGGGGCCAGGCAGACCCATGGGGTTTCAGGGGAGATCGAGCGCTGCCTGCGACACTGCGGAATTCCCGAGGACCTCTTCACGCCGTTGCACATGCCCGGTGATCTCGCAGGTCCAGCGTTGCTCACCGCCGGGATCGACAAGCTCTTTTTCACGGGATCGGTGGCGGTCGGCAAGCAGCTGATGGCCAAGGCGGCGGAAACCCTCACCCCCTTGTCTCTTGAGCTCGGGGGAAACGATCCGATGCTCGTGTGTGAGGACGCGGATGTGGAGCGGGCTGTGTCCGGGGCGGTCTGGGCCGGACTTCAGAATTGCGGCCAGTCGTGCGGAGGGGTTGAGAGGATCTACGTTCATGAATCGGTGTATCAGCCATTTCTCGATCGGCTTAGAGCGAGGGTGGAATCCCTGAAGATCGGCCCGGATGTGGACTTTTCAACCGACATGGGGGCCCTGACCACCGAGCGACAGCTGCGAACGGTCCGACTGCATCTGGAGGACGCACTCGCAAGAGGAGCCGAAGTTGCGGCACGATCACGCATGCCGGATGGGCTTTCGGGCAATTTCATGGATGCGGCCGTGCTGACTCGGGTTGACCACCGGATGCTGGTCATGCGGGAAGAGACCTTCGGGCCGCTCCTGGGTGTGATGAAAGTGGGGAGCATGGATGAGGCCGTTCGCCTTGCCAACGATTCCATCCATGGGCTTACGGCGTCCGTATGGTCGAGGAACGTCCGCAAGGCGGAGGCGATGGGAAGGCGGATTCAGGCCGGGGTGATCACGATCAACGACCATCTGGTAAGCCATGGCATGCCGGAGACGCCATGGGGCGGCTTCAAGGCCTCGGGAATTGGCCGAACCCACGGGGAGCTTGGCTTCCAGGAGATGACCCAGCCACAGGTCATTGTGCATGACCTGCTCGGATCCGCCAGAAGAAACCTGTGGTGGCCGCCATACAGCGAAGCGATCTACCGGGGGCTCAAGGGAGCCATGGACATGCTCTATGGAGTCTGTTTGAGCCAACGGGCGGCTGGCTTCAAGTCGCTGATTAAAATCCTGCCCCGGCTCTTCAGGTAGGCTCGGTTAGAGCGGAGGGACGGACTGGGCCCAGGAAACGATCCGAGAGCCACCTCGCAATGGGGGCGCCGTTATCTGGTCTGCTGACGAGGTTCATCGTTGCCTGAGTCTATCAACAGCTCCGGGCGGTACTCGAAGTGCATCGTGTCGTAGTGATACCATTTCCCTCCCCAAATGAAGCCGTGCTTCTCAAAGATGGACACGATCTCCATGGGGACTCGATTCCGATACCGGTCGGGCTCTCCGTTCGAATCCATGTGCCACTTCCAGTAGTCACCCACTGACGGGTTGATGTCGAAGGCGATGCCGAAGCTGTGGGGACTTCGTCGAATCTCTCCGGCGATAACGCGCCAGTTGAAGCCACCACCGGGTCTGGTCAGGAAGCGCTTGAGATCGTGCGGCAGCTCATCGAGCTCGTTGGAGACGGCCTGCAACCGCTCGTGAGCTCGGTTGACCGTCGTGACCCGCACGCGCCTGCCGATTGTGCTGGGGAGCCAGATCACGGTCGCCAGCTTGGGCTCCACCTCCTCCTTGGTGCCTCCATACATCTTGCGAAAAAAGCTCTCACACCGGATGCGTCCCGGCTCGAAATCGGGCGGGGGAGGCAGGGGGTAATTCTCCCCCTTGGGGTAGCGCTGCTCCATCTGCTCTCGAAGATCGCCGTTTTCCTGTTTTTCCTGGTGGGTTTTCACACCCATGACGTCGTTGTAAGATCGGAAGAGCACACGTCTGAACTCCAGTCACGAGTGGATATCTCG
>CALBZH010000388.1 GCA_937889795.1 uncultured Syntrophobacteraceae bacterium
GCCTCTCCCATGCGGGTGCAGGATCTCCCAACGGTTCTCAGGGACTGGTTTTACCAGGATGGCACATTTCTCTTGCGCATCTTCCCGCGGGAGTCCGTTTGGGAGGCGCATGCCTTGACGCGTTTTGTTCGAGAGATTCAGAGCGTCGACCCCGAGGTGGTCGGAGACCCCGTATCCCTCTATGTTTTTGCTTCAGCATTCAGGAGCGCGTGCATCAAAGCATCCGTCTACGCCGTCATCGCCATTTTTGTTCTGCTGCTGATCAACTTTCGAGACCTGCGACTGACCCTGCTTGCCTTTGTGCCTCTGGCGCTGGGGACGCTGCTCACGGTAGGCATCATGGGGCTGGCGAACATCCAGTTCAATCTAGCCAACAGCATCTTCATGCCGTTGGTGGTTGGCGCAGGCGTGGAGTATGCCGTGGTCATTCTAAGCCGCTGGAGAGAAGGGCGTATGATACCCGGTCACCTTCCGCTCAGCACAGCGAAAGGGGTGATCCTGGCGGCTCTGACAACGACCGTGGGCTTCGGCGCATTGATGATCAGTCACCACAGGGGCATTTTCAGCCTTGGGTTTGTGTCATGGGCTGGAAGCATCTGTGTGCTGCTGAGTGCTCTCTTTGTGCTTCCCGCCTTGCTGGCATGTTTGGAAGGCGAAACAATCACATCGGCCAGACCAGCAAAATCATAGGGATGCCGACCGCGAGCACGATGATTTCGAGCGGCAGCCCGAGCCGCCAGTAATCGCCGAACCGAAAGCCCCCGGGACCAAGGATGAGCGTGTTGTTTTGGTGCCCGATGGGCGTCAGGAAAGCACACGAGGAGCCTACCGCGACGGTCATCAAGAAGGGGTCCGCGCTGACGCCCAGATTTTGGGCCGTGCTAATGGCGATGGGACACATGACCGCAGCAGTGGCGGCATTATTCATAAAATCCGAAAGGGTCATGGTGACCACCAGGATCACGATGAGGGCGATGACCGCATGCCCGCGGGCGAATCCCTCCACCAAAGCACGTCCAATCAGGACTGCCGTCCCGCTGCTGGTCACGGCCTGAGCCACGGGGATGAGGGCTCCGAGCAAGACGATCACCGACCAATCCACCGCATCGTAGACCCGGCGCACAGGAATCAGCTTCAGCAGAACGCACGCCAAGGCGGCTCCCGAGAAGGATATGGACGCCGGTACCAGTCCGAAAGCCGCCACACCCACTCCGGCACTCATCACGATCGTGGCCAAGACAGCCTCCCGCTTGCGCGGCAGGACCAGGGAACGCTCTGCGAGAGGAGCACACTCGAACCGCCGTGCAAACTCGCTCAAAGCCTCGCGCTCTCCCTGGAGCAGGAGCACGTCCCCGGGTGCGAGGCGCATCGAGCGCAGTCGCGCCAAGGTTCGCAGTCCCTGTCGCGAGACTGCCAATAGATTGATTCCGAATCGGGTGCGCAACCGAATTTCGGATACGGTCCGGCCGGTGAGGCCCGAATCGGAGAACAGCACCATCTCCGCAAGCACCACGTCGTCAGACTGCACCGCTTTCTCGATCTTAGAGCAGCGAACCGCTTCCTCACCGGGCTCCCCGCTGCACTGAAGCTGCATGTCCTCTTCGAGCTTCAAACCGAGCAGCGACAGGAGCTCCCTCAAGGAGGGGGGGTCCGCCTCGATGATCAGGATGTCATTTGCACGTATCCGTCGCTTCGAACTGGGCGCCGCCGTGTGGACCTCACCCCGGACGATCCCGACGACCTGCGCATCGGCTTGTTCCAGAGCCTTTTCGATTTCTTCCAGCGTCATGCCGTCGGCTTTGGACTTCTCGGGAACTCGGGCCTCGGTCAGGTAAGCGCCGATCTCAAATCCCTCCGCGCCGGCCCCCTTGCGTGCCGGCACCAGGCGCCAGCCGAACAAGGCGATGAACGCGATGCCGCTCATGGCAACCGCCAGCCCCACAGGAGTGAAGTCGAACATGGCAAACGTTCCGGAACCGCTCTGAGCACGGAAGCCGGACACGATGAGGTTGGGGGGGGTCCCGATCAACGTTGTCATTCCTCCCAGGATGGAGCCGAAAGCCAATGGCATCAGCAAACGACCGGGCGGCAGGTTCTTTCGAAGGGACAGCTGGATCGCTACTGGCATGAGAAGCGCCATGGCTCCCACGTTGTTCATGAAAGCGGACATGGCGGCCGAGAGCCCCACGAGCACCGCGATGGTGAGCCGCGGTCCGGCATTGCCTGGCATGACCACACGCATCAGGGAGTCGGCAGCACCCGAAGACTGTAAGACATTGCTCAGGATGAGCACGCCCGCGACGGTGATGACCGCCGGGTGGCCGAATCCCGCAAAGGCCTCTCTGGCAGGCACCAGGCCGGCGAGCACCGAGGCGAGCAGGGCTGCCAGGGACACGAAATCGTGGCGTACGCGATCCCAGATGAAGAGCGCGATCATGCCGACAAGGATCATGATGAGGGAAATCTGCTCAGTCGGCATAGTCCTGGTCCCTTGCTGGAGTCCTTCACTCGCATTCGTTGGGCCTAAGTTAAGTCCGATAGTCTTCAAGAGTCAAACAAGCGCGTTGGAAGGAGAGTGCAGGACGTCGTGGCACTCGGATAGGGGGGTGACAGGGCGATGAAAACAGCGTGATTACAAAAACAGAAGGCCCCGTGGAAGCGGGACCTTCTGTTTCGGTCATTGGTCAAGAAACCTCTTGATTCTCTCCTCGACGGGGGGATGTGGGCTGAAGAGGCGCATGACTCCACCGCTTCGCAGCGGGTTAACCATGAACATGCGCGCCATGACCCCCCAAAGCCCCACCGGCGAGCACCAGGAGGAGCGTGAGAACGGTCATGAACAGCGCGGTTCACCATGCGTTCATTGTTGCAGCTCTCCGTGCACGACTCAAAGGTCTATTGTGCTACTTGGTTAATGGCGGACAGCTGCCACCTTGAGGTTCCGACGTCGCGGCAAAAAGTCCAGAATTCTTGAAACTTCACCGGGACGATCTTGCTCCCGTCCACCACTTCGCGAGTCGTCGCATCCACGGTGTAATCGAGCAGATTCGCGGTGAAGAGGATGGTGATGTAGTCCTTACCCGCTTCTTGCCAGACCTCGGCCAGCTCCACCTTGCGAATGGCGATGTTTTCCAGGTGGTTGACAATGCCCTTCTGTTTCATGGACGCGAATTCGCCGTTGAAGAAGCCGGCCATCTCGGACGTGAGGATGCTTTCAATCCCATCGATGCTTCGGTTCGTCCATCCAGCCTGGATACGGAAGAACAGGTCTTGGGCCGTCTCCTTGAAACCGTCCTCGCTGAATGCCGGATCGTACTGCTTGATGTGATCCAGACCGCGTCGGAGACCGCTGTCTTCGAACGCATGGTCTTGAGGCTGACCCAACCGCTGCTGTTGCCCCCATTCCTCAGAAGGAATGTCCCCACCTTGAAAGGCGGCACCCCGGTCGACGGAGTAGCCCGCCGCCGTCTCGTATCGCGTGCGACGCCTCATGAAAAATCGGTAGGCCAGGTAGAGGAGCAACGCAATGATCGCGATATCAAGAAATCCAATGCCTCCTCCCGCGGTACTACCGGATGCGGCGTGGCCCATACCACCGAAGAGCAGACTTCCGATCATGCCGCCGGCAAGGCCACCAGCCAAACCCTGCATGAAGGGACTCCGACTGAAGAAACCTCCCGAAGGCTGAGCGGCCGCTCCCGGCAGTGGATTTCTGCCAGGAGAGCTTACGCCGGGCGACGGGCTGGACGGCATTTGAGGAGAAGAGAAGCTCTTGCTTCCGCGGCTCCCCATCGAGCGCCCGCCTCCTGCTCTGGCCCAGGCGCTCGATTCAAGAAAGACAGCCGCAGCAAAAAGCAGAAGCGTTGACAATACGATAGCCAGACGAAATTGGGTGTGCATTGTTGAAAGTCCTTTCATAGGAAAATTCACTGGCGCTCCGCTTGGGTGAGCCAAATCGTGCAGGCTCGTCCCATCGAAGTCTTGCGAGAGCTCGCCTCTTGCCTATCAGGCGCAGACCTCCGCGTGGGTCTCAGCGGACTTCTCCGCCGGAGCAATGGTCCACGGTCGAGATTCGAACGACTCTGGACCGCGCGTGTTGTACTCGGCCAAAACCCGACGGACGGTTCCTTCGGATAACCCGGTATGCCTGGCGATCTCGACAATGGGTCTCGGATCGACTAGCGCATTGTAAACGACGAGCCACTTCAATACCCGGAAGAAGGCTCCGCCTCTCTGCATCCGCATCTGCACTTCATTCAATGACAAATGGTTTGCAACGCTAATGGTGTCTCTCATCCCAATTCCTCATCGGCAAATAGATCAGCATCCCCAGAAAAGCCATCGGAAGACCGTCATCCGAGCCGAGGATGGGGCAGTCTTTGGATATCGCTGTCCCTTGCCCCTACCCAAGAGGCAACCCGCATGCCAAATGACGACTGGCTGTTCTGGGGGGATGCACCCTTTATTCGGAGATGGCATTGTTATTGCGACATTCGGTCAATTGCAGGGCAGAGGGCTTTGGCGTTCCGCGTCCCCCGCGGGGGGCGCCGAGGCTCTTTCCATCATGCCCTTTCCTCCGTATGGGGACTGCTCCGGTATCGCGGAAGCCTCCTTCTCCCGGAGCAGTCCCTCCTCCTCTCCTTCAATGATTGAACAAACTGTTCAATGCGACGGTTCATTTCTTTCAATCGGTGAACACTTCCGACAGTGCTCACATCAGTCGTTCGAATCAACGAGCAGGTGAAAGTCGCTTATCTTCCTGCGCAAGGTGGGTCGGCTGATGAGATCGGAAGAGCGTCGTGTAGGGAAAGAGTGTAGATCTCGGTGGT
>CALBZH010000389.1 GCA_937889795.1 uncultured Syntrophobacteraceae bacterium
CGACCACCGAGATCTACACTCTTTCCCTACACGACGCTCTTCCGATCTTGAGTCGTGGCGGATAATAAAAGAAGACCTTGAGTCAGTCAATCAAAGCGTTGGAAAACTCTGAGCTTATCGACTGCTGCGGGATTCGTGGTGGGGACGCAATACAATCGTGTCAATCGGCCGGAAACCCGGACGGGCACGGTTGCACTGCGCCCGCCCGGAAAGATTACCTGACCAGGATGAGCTTCTAGGTCTCCTTGCGGCTCACAACGAGATTGTCGTCATGCACATCGACCACGATGGTCGACCCCTCCGGAATATCACCCTTGAGCAGGGCTCGACCGATGCGCGTTTCCAGTTGGTGCTGGATGTATCGCTTGAGGGGCCGTGCGCCATAGACCGGGTCATAGCCCGCCTGCCCGATGAAATCCCGCGCCGTTTCCGTAAGCTCCAGGCTGATCTCGCGATCTTTCAGCCGCTTGCCCAGATCCAGCGTCAACAGATCGATGATCCGCTTGATTTCCTCGAGCGTCAACGGCTTGAAGAGCACGATGTCATCCACGCGGTTCAGGAACTCGGGCCGAAACGCACGCCTAAGCTCGGCCATCACCTGGCTTCGCGCTTCCTCCCGGATCTCCCCGCGTGCCGTGACCCCCTCCAGAAGATAGGGCGAGCCGATGTTGCTGGTCATGATGATCACGGTGTTCTTAAAATCCACGGTCCTGCCTTGGGCATCCGTGAGCCGTCCGTCATCGAGAATCTGGAGGAGCACGTTGAAGACGTCCGGGTGGGCCTTCTCGATCTCGTCGAACAGGATGACGCTGTAAGGCTTGCGGCGCACCGCCTCGGTGAGCTGCCCCCCTTCCTCATAACCCACGTAGCCGGGAGGCGCTCCGATGAGTCTCGAGACCGTATGCTTTTCCATGTACTCGCTCATGTCGATGCGAACGACGTTGTCCTCGGAATCGAACAAGGCTTCGGCGAGCGTTTTCCCGAGCTCGGTCTTGCCCACGCCCGTCGGCCCCAAGAAAATGAAGGAGCCGATCGGACGTCTGGGATCCTTGATGCCGGACCGCGCCCGGATCACCGCGTCGGCGACCAGCTGCACCGCTTCATTCTGGCCGACCACCCGTTTGTGCAGGACTTCGTCCAGACGCAGCAGCTTCTCCCGCTCACCTTCAACGAGTCGCGTAACGGGAATGGACGTCCAGCGGGAGACGATCTCCGCGATTTCATCCTCGGTCACCTCTTCCCGCAGCAGACGGCTGCCCCCCTGGTCCATGGCCAGCCGATCCTCCTCGGCCTTGAGCTGGCGCTCCAGCTCGGCAAGCCGACCGTATTTGAGCTCAGCCGCCTGGTCGAGGTTGTACTGCCGCTCGGCAAGCTCGACCTGGTACCGCACCCTTTCGATTTCTTCCCGCAGGGCCTGCACCTTCTTGATTGCTTCCTTTTCAGACTCCCACTGAGCCGTCATGGTATCGCTCTTGCCACGAAGCTCCGCGATCTCCCGCCGAATGGCCTCGAGCCGGTCATGGCTCCCCTTGTCTCGCTCCTTCTTGAGAGCCGCCTCCTCGATTTCAAGCTGCATCACACGCCGGCGCACGTCGTCCAGCTCCGACGGCATGGAATCGATCTCGGTACGGATCATCGCGCAGGCTTCATCCACGAGATCGATGGCCTTGTCGGGCAGAAACCGGTCCGAGATGTAGCGGTTCGAAAGAAGCGCCGCGGCGACCAAGGCACTGTCCTGGATTCTCACGCCGTGGTGGACTTCAAAACGCTCCTTGAGCCCGCGCAAGATCGAAATGCTGTCCTCCACGGTGGGCTGGTCCACCATCACCGGCTGGAAGCGACGCTCCAGGGCAGCATCCTTTTCGATGTATTTGCGGTACTCATCGAGCGTCGTTGCCCCGATGCAGTGGAGCTCTCCCCGGGCTAGCATTGGCTTGAGCATGTTCCCGGCATCCATGGACCCTTCCGCCTTCCCAGCCCCGACGATCGTGTGAAGCTCGTCGATAAACAGAAGAATCCGGCCCTCGGACTGCTTGATCTCCTGAAGCACCGCCTTGAGTCGCTCCTCGAACTCCCCGCGGAATTTGGCTCCCGCCACCAGCGCCCCCATGTCGAGCGCGAAGAGAGACTTATCCTTCAGCCCCTCGGGCACATCGCCGCGTACGATGCGGTGAGCCAACCCTTCAACGATGGCCGTCTTGCCGACGCCGGGCTCGCCAATGAGTACCGGGTTGTTCTTGGTCTTGCGGCTGAGGATGCGGATCACCCGACGGATCTCCCCATCGCGCCCGATGACCGGATCCAACCGGTTGGCGCGCGCCTCGACCACCAAGTCCCGCCCGTACTTCTGCAGCGCTTCATAGGCACTTTCCGGGGAGGCACTCGTCACGCGCTGATGACCGCGCACATCCGTCAAGGTCCGCAGGAACAGATCGCGCGTGATCTGGAGATCCTGAAGGATTCGACCCGCGGGCGTTGACCTGCCCTCTTCGATGAAGGCAAGCATGAGGTGCTCGACCGAGACATACTCATCCTTCAACCGCTCGGCCTCTTCCTGAGCCTTGACCATGAGACGGCTCATGCGCTGCGTGACGTAAACCTTGCCCGGCTCAACACCCGGCCCACTGACACGCGGTTTCCGGGCCAGCTCGTCTTCCAGCCGCTGGCGAACCTGGTCCACGGGCACCTCCATGCGCTGAAGAAGCCTGGGCACCAGCCCGTCGGATTGCTCCACCAGGGCGAGAAGCAGATGCTCGCCGTCGACTTCCAGGTGCCCGTAACGAATCGCCTTGGTCTGCGCCGCCTGAATTGCTTCCTGTGATTTGATCGTGAACTTGTTGAGATCCATATGCGAAACAACCTCCTCATCGTCTGTTGTCATTCACGCGGGTTGAACCGTGACACGCGCTGGAGCTCCTCGAACAGCTCCCGCTCCCGCTCGGTCGGCTTCTTCGGGACCTTGATGGTGATCACCGCGTACAGGTTGCCCTGAGCCCCTTTCGGGTTTGGCATGCCCTTCCCGCGCAACCGCAGCTTTTGTCCGGTCTGCGTTCCCCCAGGGATTTTCATGGTCACGGGACCTGCCAGGGTCGAAACCTGGAGCTCGGTGCCGAGGGCCGCCTCCCATGGCGTGATGGCCAGATCCATGTACAGGTCACGACCTTCGACCCGATAGACGGGATGATGGTCGATTTCCACCTTCAGGTAAAGGTCGCCCCTTGGGCCGCCTCCGATCCCCTCACCGCCCTGACCGCCGAGACGAATCTTCTGACCGGACATGATCCCGGCCGGAATCTTGACCTCGTAGTTCTTCTCCTGCACCGTGATCTGCCCGGTGGGCGCCGTCGTCTGGGACTGCAGGGTGATGGACTTCGTGGAGCCATGGAAGGCGTCTTCCAGCCGTATGCGGATGGTAGCCTCCTGGTTCGCTCCGGCCTGGCTCCAGCGTGGCTCCTGAGCAGTCCGTCCCCGACCAAACGCATCCCGAAAACCCCCCATACCTCCGAAAAGCGTTTCGAAGAAATCGCTGAAATCCCCGCCGCCCCCCGTGGACCAACGGAACTCGGTCCCGCCGGCTCCGCGCCCGAAACCGAACTGGGATTCCCAACCGGGAGGCGGCCGAAACTCCTGACCGTCCTTCCAGTGCTCCCCGAGCTGGTCGTATTTCGAGCGCTTGTCGGGATCCTTCAGAACCTCGTAGGCCTCACCCACTTCCTTGAACCGCTCCTCGGCATCCTTGGCCTTGTTCACATCCGGATGGTATTTCCTGGCCAGCTTCCGATAAGCCTTCTGGATGTCTTCCTGGGATGCCGTCCGCGGAACCCCAAGCACTTCGTAGTA
>CALBZH010000390.1 GCA_937889795.1 uncultured Syntrophobacteraceae bacterium
AGATATCCACTCGTGACTGGAGTTCAGACGTGTGCTCTTCCGATCTAGCGTCGGGAGGATTGTGAGCGGTTCGGGTGGGGTGCTGCGGTGCGGCAGTCTTGAGACCCCGGTAACCGAGATCTCCACGGATTCCCGTCGCCTGAAGCCGGGTGCGTGCTTCCTGGCACTGGAAGGCGAACGCTTTGACGGGCATGACTTTGTTCAGAGCGCGATCGATGCTGGAGTCAGTGCGGTTGTCCTCCGCCGTGAAAAGCTGGGCGCGATGAATCTTAACCATCGCGAGGGGACCGCCATCATCGAAGTGGAAGATACGCTGCGTGCCTTGGGCTTTCTGGCCCGTGAGCACCGCCTGGGGTTTGCGATTCCCGTGGTCGGAATCGGAGGAAGCAATGGCAAGACGAGCACGAAGGAGATGGTGGCGAGAATCCTCGGGCAACGTCGAACTGTCCTGAAAAATCCCGGTAACTTGAACAACCTTATCGGCGTTCCGCTGACGCTGCTCTCCCTCGACGGCCTCCACGAAGCGGCTGTTGTGGAGATGGGAATCAACGTTCCCGGTGAGATGGAGCGACTTGTCGATATCAGCCGTCCCACGGTCGGGCTCCTGACAAACATTCATCCCGCCCATTTGGAAGGACTGGGGTCGCTGGACCAGATTCTCGAGGAAAAGGGGAAGCTCCTGACTCACCTGACGACGAACGATCTAGCCGTCGTGAACCTGGACGACGAGCTCATCGCAGAACGCGCCAGAACGTTGAAAGCAAGGGTGGTCACCTTTTCGAGCACGGACCCTTGTGCGGACGTACGGTTGTCCAGCCCCGTTCGGTTCAGCGAGGGCTTTTCCACCTTTTCTCTTGCTTTGGGATCTGTAACTTATCCGATTCGGCTTCCCGTCCTAGGAGCGCACCAGGTTCATAACGCGGTTGCCGCGGCTGCGGTCGCCTGGGGAATCGGGGAGCCCATCGAGAGCATCGTGAACGGTTTGGCGGCGCATCAGGCGGTGCAGCAGCGCATGCAGTTGCACCGGCTTTCCCATGATAGATTGCTCGTGGACGATACGTACAACGCCAACCCGCGATCGATGCTCGCTGCCATCGAAACGGTCCTGGCGGCGAGCGGAGGTCGGCCCGTTGTCGCAATCCTGGGAGACATGCGGGAGCTTGGAAAAGACAGTGTCGCCCTGCACCAGGGGGTTGGCGAAGCGATCGGGGGACGCGACGTGACGCAGCTCATCACGCTTGGCGAAACGGGGTGTGAGATTGGTCATGGCGCGGTATCCTCGGGGTTTTCAGCTTCACACTGGACCCACGTGCCAACTCACGAGGCGGCCGTGGACTGGATACGGGACCACTGCCCCGAGGAAGCCTGGATCCTGGTCAAGGGCTCCCGTGGCATGACCATGGAACGGATTGTACAAGGAATTCTGAGGTTGGAATGAGTCCGCTGTCGAACGAGAGATCCCTTCCGCACATCGAAAAAGCCCTGGTTGTCGGTCTGGGGGTTTCAGGCCGCTCCGTCTGCGAGCTGATGCTCCGGAGGGGGGTCAAGGTGATGGGAGCGGATCTGCGCGCGGAGGGCGAACTGGGCGGAGAGCTCGCCTCGCTCCGGGACATGGGGTGCAGGTTCTCGCTCGGGCCTCATCGGCTGGACGATTTTCTGGATGTTGATCTCATTGTGGTCAGTCCCGGCATTCCGTTGGACATCGAGCCTCTCGTTGCTGCCAGGAAGAAGGGTGTTGAGATTGTAGGCGAGCTCGACTGGGCCTGGCGCCAGGTGGACCGGCCGACACTGGCGGTCACGGGAACGAACGGCAAGACGACGACAACCTCGTTGATCGGAGAGGTCTTCCGACGAGCAGGACGACAAGTGTTTGTGGGAGGCAACATCGGCACGCCGCTCAGTCAATGGATCCTGAACGGGGGAGAAGCGGAGCTGCTCGTTCTCGAGGTGAGCAGCTTTCAGTTGGATACGGCGACTCATTTCCGCCCGGACGTGGGCATCCTCCTCAACATCACGGAAGATCATCTCGACCGGTACGACGGCTTCGAAGCGTATGCGGATTCTAAGCTTTCCGTCTTTAAACGTCAGGGGAGGGAAGGAATCGCCATCGTGAATGGGGACGACGCTGTCTGCGCCTCGCGTATGGCCGAGATCGGGAGCCGGGTCTGGTCCTACAGCCGAAGACGAGACGATGGAGCCGCGTTTGTTCGAGACAATCACATCTGCATCCGGGTGCCACAGGGACCCTCCTTCAATCTGGAGCTGGAGCGCGTGGCGCTAAAAGGGGTGCACAACGAGGAGAACATCATGGCCGCTGCTTTGGCTGCCGCGGCCTTTCAAGTTGATGCCTCGGTGATACAGCGGGAAATCGAGCAGTATGCCGGCTTGCCCCACCGGGTAGAATGGGTTCGCACGTGGCGGGGCATTGCGTTTTTTGACGATTCCAAGGCCACGAACGTCGGGGCTGTGGAGAAGGCCTTGGAGAATTTCAGCGCACCCGTCTGGCTCCTGCTCGGCGGGCGGGACAAGCTGGGGTCCTACGCGCCGCTGATTGAGCCCATGCGAGCCAAAGGGAAAGGGGTCATTGCCTTCGGCGAGGCGGCTCCGCGGATTCAGGAGGCATTGGGTGGTTATCTTGATACCCAGACGGTACCGGATCTCCCCAGTGCTCTGAATGCGGTGCACGGACGAGCGACATCGGGAGACATCGTCCTCCTTTCTCCGGCGTGCTCATCGTTTGATCAATACTCGAGCTATGCCCAGAGAGGGGATCATTTCAAGGAGCTGGTTCTTGAGCTCCCAGCGGGTGCGTGAGGCTTGCTCCGGGGAGAGCCAACCAATCATCTGACGGATTGAGTCATGTCGAGATCGATCGCGGACGCTCCAGCGTACGTCACAAACGGTACTCCGAACGAACGTTCGGCCCAGGTCCGATTTGGGCTTCCGATGGAAGTGGCGCTTTGGATTCAGCTGAGCGTCCTGGTGGTGGCGGGCTTGATCATGATCTACAGCGCCAGTTCGAGTGTGACGTTCAAGAGTCTCTCGGACAGCGCGGAGCATGTTCACTCGACGAACCAGTATCTCTACAAGCAGCTGTTCTGCATGGTCCTGGGGTTCGTGACGCTGCTGGTGGTTCGGCGCATCCCGTACCGGCTCTATTCGGATTGGGCCCCGTGGATGCTTCTTGCGGCCGTCGGGGCGCTCGTGCTGGTGCTTGTTCCGGGCCTCGGCGTCGAAATCAACCGGGCCAGACGCTGGTTTCAGTTGAAGGTCTTCCTGCTTCAGCCCGCGGAATACGCCAAGGTTGTCTGGGTGGTTTTTCTCAGTGCCTCGCTTTGCAGGAAGCAGGACCGCGTCAAGAATATCGGGAGTGGTTTCATTCCGCACATGTTTTGGTGTGGAGTCCTTTCCATCCTGCTCCTGTTGGAGCCGGACTTCGGGACAACCTTCATGATTGGCTGCCTGACAGTCCTGCTGCTGACGGTGGGCGGCGTTCCTCTAAGGCATCTGTTCATGCTTGTGCCGGTGGGCGCACTTGGCTTCTACAAGGCGGTCTACCACGTTCCGTACCGATGGGAGCGGATCACTTCTTTTCTGAACCCCTGGACGGATCCGCTAGATTCGGGTTATCAGCTCATTCAGGCTTGGATCGCCGTGGGGACGGGCGGCTGGCTCGGCAAGGGACTTGGAGCCAGCCAACAGAAATTGTTCTACCTTCCCGAGGCGTTTACGGATTTTATCTTTGCCGTGATCGGTGAGGAAGTCGGGCTTTTGGGGATCGTGGCCATTGTGCTGTTGTTCTTCTGGTTCTTCACCACGGGAGTCAAAATCGCTCGGTCGGCACCGGATTACTTGGGAACACTGCTTGCCCTTGGACTGACCATGATGCTGACGCTACAGGCGATCCTCAACATGGGCGTGGTGCTCGGACTCTTTCCGACCAAGGGGCTGCCGCTTCCTTTTCTGTCCTATGGAGGAAGCGCGTTCACGGCGAACTGTCTGGCGGTGGGAATATTGATGAACATTGCGCGTAGCAGTCAACAGAGAGTCGAATAAGATGTTCAAGCGGTATCAGCGCATTCACTTCGTCGGGATCGGTGGAATCGGGATGAGCGGCATCGCCGAGCTGCTTCTTAACCTGGGCTATCAGGTGAGCGGCTCGGATTTGCGGGAAACGGAGCTGACGCGTCGCCTGGAGGGTCTCGGGGCCAAGGTCTACATCGGCCACGTAGCCGAGAACGTCAAAGGCTCGGACGTGGTCGTTCTCTCGTCCGCTATTTCCGCGGAGAATCCAGATCGGAAGAGCACACGTCTGAACTCCAGTCACGAGTGGATAACTCGT
>CALBZH010000391.1 GCA_937889795.1 uncultured Syntrophobacteraceae bacterium
AGCCGGTCAGCGGTTTCAAGGGTTTCTCGGCTCACCGGGCACATGGTTGGGATCATGACGTCGAATCCCTGCAGGGTGTCCAGCCCAAACCTTCCGGTTGCTACAAACTCATGCCCGGGAAGCTCGGCCCGAATGAGCCCGAAAAAACCACCCCAACTGTTTTCGTGGGCGGCAAAGAGAATCCTCACCGTTCATTCTCCTGCACTCGGTCCTGCATGGATCTCATCAGGGACTTCCCTTCGCGGCTGGCACTGAGGCTCCTGTGTGGAATCCGGATGGGATAGGCGGGCGGTGTCGGCCACGTCTGCCGTGTCTCCAGAGAGCAAGACGGTGGCGGCCGGATGTCTCGAGGATGGTATGCGTCCCCGAAAGCCTCAGCGATATGTGACGACGACATGGCCCGAAAGCTGGCCTGAGGCCCCGGACGGGCTGTAACTGGGCATGTCACCGCGAGCGACTTCGTGGAGACCGTACCAAGGATCTCGAAAGAAGGCTGTGCCGTCTGGATCGACGAAGGGGCAGACGACGAAGTGGCCCCCTCCTCCCGACCAACCGACGCGTACGATCACGGGGGTGCTTTCCTTGGCATAGAACCGGAGGTAGTTCCAGACCCCGTCAGGAGTGACGTTGGTCGCCCCGTAGGCTCGGATGCCCTCCGCATTGAGAACATAGGAGAGGTTCATCATGGCTTCCGTGCCGCCCGCCAGGGTCCAGCGGCCAGGATAGTTCTGCGAGAGCTCGCGGGCCCGCCCCTCGCCATTCTCACGACAGATCTGGAAATACAACCCTTCCACCATGGCCACGCATGCAGGACCACAGGATGTCGTGAATTCCTGCATGAGCACATAATGATACCTTCCCCTGGAGTCTCTGAAGTACTGTGCTCCCATGCTCTCCCCTCCTGTTCGATGGCATCGTCGGCAGCCGATCGTCGCCTCGCGGGGCGACGGCTCAGGGAAACCTCAAGGTGGTGACGTTCTCTTGACAAGATCGATAGCTTGAATCGCTAAAAAAGTCCATGCACTTCTCTGTATGGATCTCTGTATGGGACCTACGGAGCCAGGCCCGAGATGTGAGCTCACGGCGTTACGGAAGATCAGCGGGCTGCTTGGGGGAAGGAATGCAGGGACTGACGTATCCTTGAGAGGACTGGAGAGGTGTGTTGAACGGAGGATCGAGCTCCCGAACGGAAGTTGGGTCGGGGCAGCGTTCTTCCGACCCTCAATCCCAATGGGGAAAAGGAGAGGGCCGGTGTTGCCGCCGCAACGATGGAATGGATGGGGCGAGCTCAGACGATGACCGGACGCTGATGCTCGGCAGTGAATTTCTTCAGCAGAAAGAGCGCGCCTTCGCTGAGGTTCACGAACTGAATGCCCAGGTAAGCCCGATCCTGCTCGTCTTGGACGCTCCGGACGATGCCGCTGAAGGATCGCAGCTCCGTGTGACCAGGAATGGTTGTCCGCACCTGCACGGGCTGATGGAGCTCAATGGGCGGTACGGGGACGGCCGCCGACGAGCGCATCAGAAACTTGCAGCCCTGTGAAGTGAGATCAAGAATGAAGCCATGGTAGGGGAGGTCGTCGATGATGAGCTCTGATGCCACCTGGCATTCAACGCGATTCTCCTTTCGAAGGTTCACGTTTTCAATCGCTCTCGGATAGGTGAGGAAGACCATGGGGAATGGATAGGTGATCTGGGCCATGACCTGGGTCCTGAAGCCATAGACGCAGCCTTCGCTCACGTACCGGACGATGACCGATTTTCCTTGCCTCAGCTGCTCGAAAACCTGCACGTGCCCCGGCACTTTCAAAATCAGATACTTTTCTCCCTCCAAGCCAAGAAAGGTGCCCTTCACGCGGCCGCCACCCTCTTCGAGCTGAAGCTGAAGCTGTCCCCCGAATTGCAGCTGGACTCGGAGTCCGCGCGCGAGCTCCTCGGGAGTCATTTCAGGGGCGATGAATTTGGTGAAGCTGTCCAGCAGTTGCTCGTCGAGCGTGTGCGCCATTTCGTCCTGTAGGACCCGAAGCGCTTCGGCCGAAGACATGGCCTCCTTGTAGATGCGTTTGGTTGTCAGCGCGTCGAAAATGTCCACAATGCGGGCGAGGCGGGCGTACTTGTGGATGTGGGAGCCTCTCAGACGATGAGGGTAGCCCGAGCCATCCATGGCCTCGTGGTGGTGGAGGACGACGCTGAGCTGGTCCGGGGTCATCACTTCAGTACCTTCCAGCTGGCTGTAACCCAGCAACGGGTGTTTCCGGATGATCTCGAATTCTTCGCTGTGCAGCTTGCCCGGCTTGTTGAGGATTCGAAGGTCGATGGCGTTCTTCCCGACGTCATGAACAAGCGCACCCATGCCGAAATCGTTGACCTCCTCGTTCGACCACCCCAGGAATCGACAAAAGGCCATTCCGAGAAAGGCCACCTGGACGCAGTGTGAGAACGTGTAATAATCCTTGGAAAAGAGTGCGAAGAGGGCTTGAGAGCCTACGTTGTCCACGGAGATGTGCGTGACGAAATTGCTTACCAGTTTGCGTCCCAGGTGGAGATTGACTTCATTGGGCTGCTCCCGGAAGAGCCGCTTGACGATATTGATCGCACTGTCGTAAAGGAGCTCGGTTTTGGTGTAGGAGGGGACATCAGAAGACTGCAGCATCCTTCTCACGTTGAGGTCGAAATAATGCTGAAAGGCGTCCTCGTCTTCCTGTTTGATGTAGATTTCGTCAACATCCTCTGATTTCATGGTCTCCAGAAAATCCCGCTCGCAAACCTGTCCGACAACCATGACGGGGAAGAGCTCGATTCGGTTCTCCGCGCGATTGAAAGAGGGAAAATAGAGATCACAGGGAAGGCGCCTGTCCGGGATGATGTCACGCACCTTGATCGGAATGCATTCTTTGAGTGCGTCCTCGAAATCGACGTCGAGGTCTTTCGATTCAACGGTGCTGATCTTCAATGCGGTAACCATGGCTCTTCCCTCTCAATCGCCGTCCCCTTGGGACATTTTGTGTCGGTGGCGGTCGCAAATGGGTATCTGTTCACGCTGCTGTCCCCCTTGAGCAATCCTCCGGGGAGGGGACTCCCGGATCTCGCGCTTGGGGGCGGGAACCGTCCGGCAAGGCCCATCTACGTTTGCGGAGGTGCCTGGATTCCCCGTCTACGGTGGAAGTGCCCTCGGCTGTCCCGGCTACAGTCTGGGTCCCGAGGTAGCGGATGGACCGGAGGATTATCCTCGGATCGTTAGATGAGCAAATGTCGCGCCGAAAAGCGACGCTGACCGAGATTTTTCAGTGCCAGGGCACGGGGATGACAAATGGATTTCTTCGACGCGCTGAAAAAGAACGTTGGAACGTGGCCGTTCCAAGCGCCGCGAACGCAGCTACCGCTCGCTTGAGACAAGCACGGACGTTCTCGATGTGATCTCATGCCTATCGAGGGGGTGGCTGGGTGACTGGGTCTTCGAGGAGGCTCCGGACACGTTCCTGCTGTGATGAGGCCGCTCCTGTGCCCGACTGGGAGCCGCCTGCCTGTCTCGAGCGCCTGGGGGAAGATCCCTTGGCGCAGTTGTTGGCTTTTTCCCGGATGTCGGGGTCCTGTGGGTCGATCACGAGGTAGCGTTCAAGGTAGGAAAGGGCAGCCTGGCAATTCTTCTGCAGATAGAAGCGGGTACCGATCTCGCGATAGAAGGCTTTCATCTCCTCGATGCGTTTGAGGGCCGTCTGATTCTCCGGATCCAGGGCGAGGACGCTCCTGTACAAGGCGTAGGCGTTGTTTCCAAGGGGCGTGGTGTATCGTTTGGCGGCGAAATGCGCTTCCGCTTCCTCCAGTAGCTGGGCGGTCGGGAGCTCTGGGGCGCTCTTCTGCTGATAAGACTGCCAGATTCGGCTGACGGCCGTTTGAGCTTCCGCGTAAAGCGGGCTGTCGATGGTGATGGCCGAAAACTCCTGAAGTGCGGACAGATAATCGCCCGAACCTTCCTGTCTCTGGCCTTCCCGGAACCGATATTCGTCGAGCAGGTCTTGGATGGCCTGGGATTCTCCACCAGCTCCATATCGGGTCACATGAGCCGATAGAAGGGACCTCGCCTCACGAGCGCTCCCGGCTTCGTCGAGCCGTTTGGCCTCGGCAAGGGTCCGCTGGGTGAGAAGCGCCTGGGCCCGATCCTGGATTTCAGAAGGAAGGTCCGACTCCATCAGTTTGCTCAGGATCTCCCGCGACCGCTGGAAGTCAGCGTTGGATGCCTCGGCCAAGCTCAGCTCGAATGATTGTTCGCTTTTCTTGGGGACGTACCATCGATCATAGGCCAGGTAAGCGCCAACTCCAGCCAGCACCACGATCAAAGCGGCCCACGCGAGCCACGAGGAAGACCGCACCGGCGTCGGCATTGTCTGCGCCGGCTCCGGGTGGACGGGCCTCGAATCTTCGCTCCGATCCGAGAGAAACGTCAGTCGAAAGGCACCGATAGTCAGCTCGTCTCCCGTGTAGAGGCGCTCTTCCGTGACGGGGCTTCCGTTCAGGATCAGCGATGCGGCAGCGCTCACATTCCGAACCACATAACCCCCGTTCCGGAAACGAACCACTCCCTGGCGCCTGGATACCGTTGGGTGGTTCAGATGAATGTCCGATTCGGCGGACCGTCCGATAAGGATCGCATCCTTTTCAATCGGGTGAACGCTTGTCTTGCCTTCGGGACTCGTGATCAGGAACCGGGGTCCATGGGGCTCGAATTGGGGCACGGTGAGGAAAACCGTCATCGCCTCCATCGCTTCCTGCTCGGGCGAAAGCGTCACCGCGGGCTCGGTGGCCGCTTCGAGTCTGTAAATCAGCTGCGTCTTGCCGAGCGTGAGCATGTCCTGATCGATGAGCAGCTTCCGATCCAAGGGCTCTCCGTTCACCAGGATGGGGTTGGCGCCCAGGTTTTCGAGCTCATACCCTTCGCTCATCATCCTGAGGCAAGCTTGCCTTCTAGAAACGAAACGATCGGGCAGCCGAATATCGCATTCCTCCGAACGGCCGATGATGAGCTCATCCCCGTCGATGGGATAGGAAGTTGTCGGGGAATCCTTCATAACGAGTCTAGCTCGTGGCATGAGGCATCGCTCCTTGGTCCACGTGGATCATGTCAGAGAGGACGGCATCAAAAAGCCCTGCAAAATGAGTCCTCGAACGGCCTGGCAAAGGGGAGCGTTGATCTCCTCGCGTCGGATTCCCAGCGGAGTCATGACTCCATCGACTACTTCCAAAAGGGGCTTGGTGCCGTCACAAGCCGCGACCAGGTTGGCCATGAGCGTGTCGCTCGTGCCGGCATAGGCAAGGCCTCGCGTCTTCACCAGCCTCGTCCCCGCTTCTTCCCACCCGTCTCCGCTTGGCACGTAACGCTGCTCAAGCGACGTATCCGGGCTGACACGCAGCACTGATTGAAGCAGGTGCTCGTCCCGCTCAACAGTCTCCAGGAAATCCCGCAGCGCAAACCCGCGCTCGACGTCCTCTCCGCAGGGCCCCAGCATTCTCGGCGGCGCTTCGTCCGCCCGAGCCCAGTTCGTCGTTTTGCCAGGGGAGCGGCGAATCGTGATGATTCCCGCCCCAACGGATGCAATGCCCAAACCGTCGAAGTAAGCGAGCCATTCTTCGAGCCGTCGGTCCCAGTTTGACGAATCGCGCCGCTCGGTGTGCTGAATCCACGTCGAAGCGTAGGTCTCCACATCACGCGATTCGGAGCGCATGATCCATGTGTCGCAGCCAAGCCCTTCGGTCCACCCGGTAACCGTCTCGCGCCAGTCCCTCCCGGCGACCTCCGCCCAGTTGCACAAGACTTGACAGAAGCCTCCTTCCTCCAGCTTGGCCGACGCTTCACGCAGGATCTGCTGGCAAAGCCGATCCGCAGGCAGCCCGCCGTCCCGATAAATGTACCGGCTTTCCGGCGAAATGACAAAGGGGGGGTTGGACACGATCAGGTCGAAGCGACGGTCTTGAACGGGCTCAAACAGGTGGCCTCGGACACAATGGACGTTGGAGAGGGCGTTCAGCCGTGCGTTGAACGAGGCCATGGCGACGGCGCGCTCGTTGAGGTCCGTGCACGTGATTTGCTCGCTGTGGGGAGCGGCGAGAAGCCCCTGAACCCCGCAGCCGGTTCCAAGATCCAGGGTTTCCCTCGAAGATCGTCGGATTGTCAGATTGGCAAGCGTGAGCGAGCTTCGTCCGATCCCCATTACGTAATCCGCGCCGGGCGTCTCAAGGATGTATCTCTCCTGGTCGAAGGCAATCAGGAGTCCTTGAAAGGGCAGAAGCTTGATCCGACCCTCAACCATACCGGACCGCACGGCGATGAGGTGCATTTGGACGAGGGTTTCGAGGTGGAGAGGCTGAAAAGCTTTCTTGGCTGCCTCCAACTCAACCGGTCTTTCCATGAGAAACAGACGGACCAGCGTGTCGAGGGGACGCGCGCGCGCCGTGCGGTGGAGTAGCAGAGGCAGATCGCCGCCCCGAAGTGAGGGAAAGTCCTCCAGCTTGAGCAGCTCCCGAACTCCGGATTCGTGATACTCGGCTGATGCGAGTACGCTGCGCAGTTGATCTGCATGCGCCGGAGTTGGCAGATTCGGGCGAGGGGGTGCCGAGTTTTGTTGCGTCAGAATCTCATCTCCACTATCCGTTCGGGCTCATGCCGAGGAAACGACCGAAGGCTGCTGCGCTCGCGGTCTTCCAGAACACCCGCTATGGGCTGCTTTCCCCTCTGATACGGGTCGATGCCGCTTGAACAACCGCTTGAAGCCATGGAGCATCGACTTCCTTGAGCGTTGTGAGCGGGTCGAGGGCTTCGGCGGCCTCTGGGCCGTAGTGCGCCAGGGCCATCGCCGCGTGGGCTCGCACGTCCAAGTCCTCATCTGATAGAAGCGTCACAAGAGCAGGGACAGCCGCCTTCGCATCGGGCTGGACTCGGGCGAGTGTTAGAGCTGCACTCCCACGGATGGCTCCGACCGGGTCCTGAAGCTTATCAGTAACTTTTTCCCGAATGGCTGTCTCCGTGACCCCGCTTTCTCGAAGCGCATCGAGACATGCCCTGCGGACGTCGGGGTCCTCGTCATCCAATAGAGGAAGAGCCTTCAGGATGCCCGTGGCCGGGTCTCCCTGTATGGCCGTGATCGCCTGGAGACAGGAAATGCGAACCTCGGAGGATGGAGTCTCTCCGGCAAGAGACTGGAGAGACTCCAACGCGTCGGTGGCTTGCTCTCCCATGCGCGCGAGAGCGGTCGCCGCGGTGCGAACCGCAGTTTCGTTCGAGGAGTCGAGCAGGGAGATGAGATGCGGAAGGGCGCTCGGACCGATGCGGCTCAGAGCCAATCCCGCGTGCAGCTGCACCAGGGAATCCTCAGCCTGTGCGCAAGCCGCCAGGGGCTCTGCTGCCGGAGCGGCTTCGGTACCAAGCCGTCCCAGGGCCATGGCGCCGCTGATGCGAACGGAGCTGGGCTGCGAGGGGGAAAGAGCACCCGCGAGTCCTTCGACGCCTCCTGACCCCATGTTGAACAGCACTTCAGTGGCCAGGATGCGGGTGGGCTCGGACGGATCGAGCAGGCAATCCATGACCAACCGAACAGGCACATGCCGCAGGTGAGCTGCCAGGATCATCTCTCCAAGAGCCCCCGGGCGTGACTCCGGGATGGTCAGCAGTCGACGGATGCGCTCACTTTCCTGCGGGTCTGGGATGGGTGTGCTCTGTGCCGGGATCATACGATGTTTCCTACGCCGGGGCTGTACATCGGCGAAGTGACGCCGACCGATGCAACGAGCGTGGTGCACTGAACAATTCCCGCGACCTGGACCACAGGCGTGGCGAGGGTGATCGATCCCGAGGAGATCGTCACGCTGGGAGCTGTAATACTGATGGCTCCAGCAGAGCTCAGGGTCAGGCCCGAGGGCCCGATCGTCACCGTGACCCCTTTCAGGCACTGGATCGTGACGTCTCCCACGATTTTGATGTCTTCGGTTCCCTGCACGGTCTGAGATTCGTTGTTCTTGATCAGGACGGTGTGGTCGTGGTCAATGGTGTGCTTCTCGTCGTTTCCAACCTCGATGACCTGGTCCCGTTCTGCGTGGATGTAGATCTCCTCCTGTCCCTTCTTGTCCTCAAAACGGATCTCGTTAAAACCGCCGCCCCCAATCGTCGAATCAGACTTGATCGTGCTTTGCGTTTTCTTGTCCGGCAGTTTGACCGG
>CALBZH010000392.1 GCA_937889795.1 uncultured Syntrophobacteraceae bacterium
TCTTTCTGTTGGGATTCCTTGCCGTTCTGCTTCGATTTCAACAAAGCCGGTCCTTTCGCACACAGCTTGAGCGAAGAGGTCTTGCCATGGCGGAGAGCCTTGGCGCGCTGTCGCGAGGAGCTTTGGCGACCTACAACTATGTTGTGTTGGAGCAAGCCGCCAATCAAGCGGCTCAGAACCCCGAAGTGCTGTACGTGATCGTCCACGACAAGGAGGGTCGCGTGGCAGGCTTTAGTGGGCGGCCGGAGCTGCAGGGCAAGGACCTCAAAGACCCGACCTCGCTGGAAGCGCTTTCCGCCAGCAAGCCACTCGTGCACGACAGTATGCCGGGTACCGATGAGAAACTGGGCATGGAGATCACGTATCCGGTTTATCTTCCTGGGTCCACCTTTCGGTGGGGGCTAATCCGGGTAGGACTTTCCCTTGCGAGCATGTACACCCAACTGCGTCAGATGACGTGGATCATTGTTGGGTTTGGGCTCCTGGCGCTGTTTGTCGGTGTCATCGCGGCTTCGCTTGCTGCTCGGCGCATTACAAAGCCGTTGGGGCACCTTGTTGGTGCGACGATCGAGGCAGCGCGGGGCAATCTTCAACCCGCGATTCCGACCGAGGGGGGCGATGAGGTAGGCGTGCTCGCGGCGAATTTCAAGACAATGATTCAGGAGATCCTGCGGCAACGACAGCGACTCGAGAAACAACTGGCAGAGATCCGCCACCTGCAGCAGTACAATGACCGACTGCTCACCACAATGAGTGACGGTCTTCTGGCCGTGGATCGGCAGGGGAATGTGCGGACTATCAATCCGGCAGCCCGTCGCATGCTTGAATTGCCCCAGGAAGATCATGAGGGCAAAGACATCGAGGCGCTTTTTGAAGGCAGTCCTGAGCTGAAGGAGTACCTCAAAGGGGCGCTCGCTGCGCCGGAGGGGCTTCTCCAGAAGGAGCTCCGTGCCCGTCGCGCTTCGGAGGAGCAGGTGATGCTGGCGAGCTCCAGCTCCCTTTTGGATTCTGCGGGGGAAGTGATGGAGGTCATTGCGAACCTCCACGATGTCACGGAGCTGAAGAAGCTTGAAGCAAGGATGAGACAAGCGGATCGGCTGGCTGCTCTCGGTACGCTGGCGGCAGGGATGGCGCACGAGATCCGCAATCCGCTTTCTGCGATCAAGACATTTGTGCAGCTGCTTCCCCGAAAGCTGGAAAAGCCGGGCTTTCTCGACAAATTCAATCGCACTGTGCCTCGCGAGCTGGAACGGATCAACAGTCTGATTGAAGATCTGCTGGAGCTCGCCAGGACGCCACGCTATCGCCCGCAGGACCTTGCACTCGGACCCGCACTGGAGCAGAACCTCGAATTGCTTGATGAGCAGATGGGATTGGCACATGTAACTCTCGAAAGCAGAATCCCAGAAGATCTCCCTGCCGTGTGGGTCGATGGGAGCCATCTGGATAAGGCTTTCCACAATCTGGTGCGCAATGCGTTGCAAGCCATGCCATCCGGAGGGTGCCTGACCGTGACCGCCTATGAAGTAGACAATAGGGACGGAGTGGATCAGCGCTTCAGCGGTGACCGTCCCTGGTGTGCCGTGAGGTTTCAGGACACGGGAAACGGAATTCCGCCCGAGGTCCTTCCGAACATCTTCAACCCCTTTTTCTCGACCAAGGATTCAGGAACTGGGCTAGGGCTCGCCATCACGTACAAGGTGATCACTGAGCACGGTGGATTCATTGAGGTTGCTAGCGAGGAAGGGCATGGCAGTAGTTTCACCGTCTATTTGCCCGGCCGCCCTTTTCGAGAAGTCCTGGAATCGACGACCGCCACTGGTCCCTGAGCCCAGAAGCCGTTGCCTCGTGAACCGACTGGCCAGGCTCGGCCCTTCCTTTTGAACGGTCATTGCTCCAATGACTATCCGGACAGAAACCTCCTTCCTGTCGCCCCGTCATCACCTTCCATCGATTCTTCCGAGGCCATTGATGGTCCCTTCTTCCCCGTTCGGCTCCAGTGGTTTTCATGGCATTATTCTTGTTAGTTATGGTGACATGAACCATTTGAGACCGTGCCATTGGAAAGGCACGGAATGGTTACGCTCACATGGCTGTTATTCCTTGCGGACAATGGATTTCTGAAGCCTTTTCAAAACCAGGGGCTTATCATGGACAAAGGAGACTTGGATGGACGCTCGATCGACTGAAACGGTATTCGTACTCGACGATGACCAAGGAATCCTCGAATCGTTCGAGGCCATGCTGGGAGATGACTACGCACTGACCATGCTGAACGACGGAGTCAATGCGCTGAAGCTGATCAGTGAGCGGGAGCCGCGCCTCCTGTTTCTGGATATCAAGATGCCAGGAATCAGCGGGATTGAGATTCTCAAAGAAATCAGTGAGCGTAGACTTTCCACCCAAGTCGTCATCGTCACGGCTCTTCCTCAGGATCATTATGAAACGATGGCTCTTCAATTCGGGGTCTATCGTTATTTGAAAAAGCCTCTCGATGTGGACGAGGTGGAGGGGATCACCCGTGCTGTGCTTCATTGATCTGGAAGAATTGCCGATTCTGATCGTGATTGCAAAATGAATATCGAGAGGATATTCTTCATCGTGTGCAGGTGCGGGGCAATCGGCTCATGTGGGATGCCGGAGGGCCTGCCTGTACCCCTTCTCCTTCGATTTCCCAGGGGACATAGCCAAAAAGGGTGCCGTGGATGACGCGGACTTCCATACTGATTGTCGATGACGAGCCTGCGCTTGTGGACGGGTTGACGGAGTTCCTGGAAGACGAGGGCTTTTCCGTTCACCAGGCGTTAGAGGGGAGAGCCGGGCTCGGTTTGTTTAGGTCCTTGCGGCCAGAGATGGTCCTGACCGACCTCAAAATGCCGGGCCTCCCTGGAATGAGCCTGATCGGCGAAATCAGGAAGATTGATAAGAACGTCCCGATTATCGTGATCACCGGGTACGGCACTATGGATGCGGCTATCGATGCCATCCGGCTGGACGTTTTTGATTTCATCACCAAGCCTATCGATCTGGATTATTTGAAGGTGAAGTTGGACGACGCGCGCGTGTCCATGAAGGCGTCCCAGGATGTCCAGAAGAACATGCTAGGATTGCAGGAGCAACTGGCTTTGGTGCAGATGGAATGGAAAGAGCAAATGTCCAAGCTCTCCGAGGTAGAGCCATTGATCCAGACGGGGCGGTTGCTCGCCGCCGTGCTTCATAACTTGAACAATCCGCTCACTTACATCATGGGGCAGTCTCAACTGCTCTACAATCTCCATCCCGAAATGGAGAATCTCAAGTTGATCCAAGATCAAGCGCTGCGAATGAGGAAGATCATCGGCACGATCGCCAAACGGGTTCGCGTCTCGCAGAAACGGGAGCAGGAATGGCTGCAGCTCAACGAACTGGTCCAGGAAGAGCTTTATTTTCTTGAATCCCACCCCTATCTGAAACATGACGTGGAAAAGGAGTGGCAGCTGGATATGGAGCTTCCTCCCGTTCGCGGAATAGCAATTGATTTCTGCCAAGTTTTCGGAAACTTGCTGCGCAATGCGATCGAGGCAATGCATGGGATGTCTGTCAAGAGGATCACCCTTCGATCCTGGCACAATGCCGATGGCATCCATGTCAGCATAGCGGACACGGGTCATGGCATTCCGGAGCCTTTGATGGCTCGCATCTTTCAGCCCTTTTTCAGCACGAAAACCTTTGATGTCGGGATGGCGGGCGGCTTCGGCATGGGAATTGGTCTTTATCACTGCCGTGAGCTGATCCAGCAGTACGGGGGATGGATCGAGGTCACGAGCCAACCGAATGTGGGGAGCGAGTTTACCGTGCACCTTCCCGCCACCGAAGCCAATCTGACCCATTAAATGAATACCGTGCTGTTTTCGGGGTCCACTCTCGTTTTGGAATAACCTCCTATGACCGCCACGATGATTCGCCTCGGATGTGAGGTGCTCTGCGACGACTTTCCCTCCTGGCTTCGCCGTGCACGGATCGGGCTGCTTTCCAATCAAGCGTCCGTTTCGGGCTCTCTGGAGCATGTGAGCACCCTGATTCGTCGCGCGGGCGCATCACTGGTCTGCCTTTTCTCTCCCCAGCATGGGTTTCTGGGGGAAAAGCAAGCGAACATGGTCGAGTCGGACCACGCAATGGATGCGGATTCGGGGCTCCCCATATTCAGTCTCTATGGGGAGTTTCGCCAGCCCACCCCGGCGATGCTTGAGCGCATCGACGTCCTGCTCGTGGATCTTCAGGACGTCGGCACAAGGGTCTATACGTATTCCACCACCATGGGGCTCTGTCTGGAGGCGGCGAGTGCCATCGGGATGAAGGTCGTGGTTCTGGACCGTCCCAACCCGATCGGGGGGGCATGCGTTGAAGGCAACGTTCTGGAGCTCTCGCATCGATCGTTTGTCGGCCGCTACGGAGCTCCGATGCGTCACGGGATGACGATGGGCGAGTACGCGCGATTCATCGTGCGTAAGGCAGGCCTGGATTGCGATCTCAACGTGATCCCCATGAGGGGGTGGGCCCGTCGAATGCTCTTTCCGGAAACGGGTCTGCCATGGGTCTTCCCGTCGCCGAATATGCCCGCGTGGGAGACCGCACTGGTGTATCCGGGCATGGTGCTGCTGGAAGGGACAAACGTGAGCGAGGGACGGGGCACGACGCTTCCGTTCATGTTGTTCGGTGCGCCTTTTGTTGATCAGAAGGAGTTGGGGAGGCGCCTCAAGGAGAAGGGGCTGCCTGGGGTGGCTTTCAGACCGGTCACGTTTGAGCCGGTTTTCGACAAGTGGAAGAGCCAACTCTGCAACGGCTTCCAGATTCACATCCTGGAATGGGATCGAGTTAAGCCCTATACCCTTGGCCTCGAGCTCCTCCAAGCCCTCTTGGATGTCCATGGGGATGCGTTCCAGTGGCTGCCGCCGCCCTATGAATATGAGTGGGAAAAGCTGCCGATAGACATTCTGTTGGGTAATGGCTGGCTTCGTGGGGCTCTGGAATCCAAGGCTCCAGTGTCTCAACTGGAGGCCGAATGGACATCGGAATTAGACGGCTTCCGGGATGTCCGCCAATCCTGCCTTCTGTATCCTTAGCGCGAAGATCATAAGACCTCGTGGCCGGACTCTCACGATTCCATGGTGAGAAGAACGGCCTCGGACACCTCTCTCATTGACTTTCTCGTGTTCATGCTGCGCTTCTGCAGCCAGCGATAGGCGTCTTCTCCTGAGAGGTCCAGGCGCTTCATCAGCAAGTCTTTGGCGCGCTCGATGATCTTGCGCCGTTCGAGCTCCTCGGAAATGACCTTCGTTTGAACCATGAGCTCCGTGTTTTCAATAGCGACGGCCGCCTGATTGGCCACCGTGGTGAGCACATTCATCTGAAGATCGCTGAACACGTGTGGATGCGAGGTATAGCAGTTAACAACGCCGATGACTCTGTCCTTCACGCGCATCGGAACACTCAACATCGACACGAGTCCCATGCGGCGAGCCAGTTCCTTCTCCTTGAAAATGGGATCATCCAGAACGTTGTGTGCGATATAAGGGCGGTTTTCGGCGACGACTTTCCCCACAACCCCCTCTCCGACCCGCAAAACCCTGTCTTTGAGGTATTCCTGGTCGATAGATTGCGTGGCCCGAAGGCGCAGCACCCCTTCCTTGTCGTCAAGCAGCCAAAGGGAACAAACGCTCGACTTGGTGACCTCTGCCGTGACCATGACCACGAGCCCCAAAATGTCTTCGAGGTATTGATCTGAGGTAATGGCTTTGCTGATGAGCGTTAAAGCCTCAATGCTCCGGTCGTAAGTCTCTTGTTCGTCAATCGACTCCAGATGGCTCTCGTGGGACGTGCCGAGGTGCGTGAAGCGCAAGGGCCTGCGTCGCCTCTGAGAAGCGTGCTGTTGGAGGACACGGATTCTGTGCTGGACCTCCTTGGGGACAGCCATGAAATCGCCGCTCAAGTAAGCATCGAGATCGTTGTAGGTGAGCACTTGACCAGGCACCTCTTGGCTCAGTGGACCTCCGTCGAACAAGGCGGCGGATTCCACGAAGAGCCCTCCTTGGAGGCCGAAGTGGTCAGCGATTTGAAGCACTTCGGTGCGCAGCAGGTGTGCTGTTGGCAGGAGATCAAAGAGATACTCCTCGGAGTATGGGAAGCGGCCCACTTCAAAGTCGGTCCGGTTTCCGGGGCCGAGGAGCAGATAGTTGTGCGTGGCGGCGATATGGCGCAAGGCGACGAGACGCAACCGACAGCGGGTTGCCCTGGTGAGCTCGTTCGTACCTTTCGGAATAACGGAGAG
>CALBZH010000393.1 GCA_937889795.1 uncultured Syntrophobacteraceae bacterium
ACGAGATATCCACTCGTGACTGGAGTTCAGACGTGTGCTCTTCCGATCTGGAACACCACTCCTTTGTCCTCGATCTTCCCCTTGCGGATCATGGCTTTGTAGGCCGATTCCACGCCGCTCACCACGGCCGAGGCATTTTCAAAGGCCACGTGGAGCCACGGCACGTTCCAGGCCGTCTGCGGGAACGGCGACGTCACGATTTCCATGCACCCGGTGGCGCTCACCACGACGACGTTTTCCCCGAGCGCCTTCATGACCTGGCGCAGCGCCAGGATTTCCCCGCACCCCTGGCAGGCGCGGTGGCCGGGAGAAAGCGGCTCGTTTTTCGGCATGTTGGTCAGGCGAAATCCCTTGAACCCCTTCAATGCTTCCGTTTCTGTACCCATAACTGTTTTCCTCGCTCGCTTCGTGAGAGGACAGCGCCCCCGGGGTTAGTCCCTGACGTTGATGATCTCGTAACCCATGGGGTCGCCGCGCTGAGCCCTGGCAGCCACCTGGTCGGCCATCTCGATGAAGTTCTCGACGGTCACGTCACGTCCCCCCAACCCAGCGATGTAGTTCTGGAGATACGGCCGGGCACCGCGATCGTAGAGGACCGACTTCACTTCGGCGCACACGGGGCCGCACACGCCATTCAGGCTCATGGCCCGATCGACGACCGCAACCACCTTGGCCCCCTTGATGGCATCGAAGAGCTCCTCCACCGGGAACGGCCGCCACAGCCGGATGCGGACGAGGCCAACCTTTTTGCCGGCGCCACGAAGCTGATCGATGGCCGTCATGGCCGTTTCCGAAATGGAGCCCATGGTGATGAGAATCGTCTCGGCGTCTTCGGACTTGTAGGTTTCCACGCAGCGGTACTCACGTCCGAACTGGCTTTTGAATGACTGCCACGCTTCCACGACGACGTCCTTGGCGCCCTTGAGCACCTGGTCGTGGACCATTTTGGCTTCCGTGTACACATCCGGCATGCCAACGGGACCGATGGTGACGGGCTTTTCGGGGTCCAACCGCAGTTTGGGCACGTAAGGCGGCAGGTAGCGCCTCACCTCTTCCGCCTCGGGGATGAGAATAGGCTCGATCATGTGGCTCAGAATGAAGCCGTCCATGTTCACCATGACGGGCAGGAGCACCCGGTGATCTTCAGCCACCTTGAACGCGTGGAAGATCAGGTCCACCACTTCCTGGCCGTTTTCGGCCACGGTCTGGACCCAGCCGGTGTCCCGGGACATCATCAGGTCCGCGTGGTCGTTCCAGATGTTGATGGGCGCACTCAGGGCGCGGTTCGCGGTCACCATCACGATGGGAAGCCGGAGGCTGGCCGCGACGTAGCAGATTTCCGCCATCAGGGCGTAGCCTTGGGAGCTTGTGGAAGTGAAGGTCCGGGCGCCAGCGGCGGCCGATCCCACGCAGCAGCTCATGGCGCTGTGCTCGGATTCCACCGGGATGAACTCGGCGTCCAGATGGCCGCTCGCGACCAGCTCGGACAAGTGCTCGACCACGTGGGTCTGAGGGGTGATGGGGTATGCGGCGATCACATCGACGTCCGCCAGCGCAACGGCCTCCGCCGCCGCGATGGAGACTTCCATTCCTACACGCTTGGCCATTTCAATCCCCCTCCTGCACCATGGTGATGGCATCCACCGGGCATTCCTTGGCGCAAATCCCGCAGCCCTTGCAATAGTAGTAATTCTGCTCGTAGTAGCCTTGCTCGTTGCGGCTGTACACCATGTCCGGACAGAAGATGTAACACCGGCCACACCGGATGCACGTGTCAAAATTGGTTACGGCCCGGGCGGAGCGCCAGTCTCCCGTCTTGAGCTGACCCGCCGAGCCGGGCTCGAGAATCGTGATCCCGAGCTCCAGCGCCTTCCAACTGACAATCCCTGTTTCCTTGGCCACTGATCAATCCTCCACGGTCGTTTCTTCAAAAGCTCTCTGGCAGGCCTTGAGGTTCTTTTCGGCGATGGGACCGAATCGATTCTGAATGGGCGCGCGCAGAGCTTCGATCCCCAGGAGTCCCGCTCCCTTGATGAGGGCCCCGAGCATCGTCGTGTTCGTGATGGGAACCCGCATGGTCTCCATGGCGATCTTGGAGGCGTCAACGAGCGCCAGGCGCGCTTTAAGCCCCGTTTCCTTGCGAACTTCCTCGGCGCTCTTCTTCGTGTTCAAAATCACCAGGCCGCCTTCCTTGAGACCCGCCTCGACGTTCACGATCTGCAGCAGGGAGGGATCCAGCACCACGACCACATCCGGGTTGTAGACCTTCTCTCGGGTTCGGATCTGCGTGTCGCTCACCCGCACAAAGGCCATGACCGGGGCCCCGCGACGCTCCGGACCGAAGCTGGGAAACGCCTGAGCGAACTTCCCCTCGTCAATGGCGGCCAGAGCCGTCAGCTCCGCGGACGTCACGGCCCCCTGGCCCCCTCGTCCATGAAAACGGATTTCTACCATTGTCGTTCTCCACCTCACCTTGAGTTCATCACACAGCGTTCAATCGACAAAGCTCGGCCACGCCGGGGCTCAGAGCTTGACACCCTACAGGGGATGACAGAGATCGAAGGGCCTGAATCATTTCTAGGCGCTAGGTTATAAACTTTGTGCAAATAAGGTCAAGGTCTATTTGTTGCTTCGAAGGCAGCTTTGACCACTGCGAATGGCCACCGAAAACGCGCTCGGCTCCCGCGCTCCAGCAACGTCATTCGAACGCCCGCCGACCTTTGAGGGCCTTTTCCAACGTCACGCGGTCGATGTATTTCAAATCGCTCCCCATCGGCACTCCATAGGCGATACGAGACACACGAACCGGCCGGTCCTTGAGCAGTCGCAGGAGATAATGGGCCGTTGCCTCCCCCTCACCGCTGGGGTTTGTGGCCACTATGACTTCGGAAACCCGCTCTTCGCTCAACCGTCTCAACAGCTCGCTCACTCGGATGTCATCAGGCCCGATGGAATCCAAAGGCGCGAGAGCCCCTTGCAGGACGTGGTAGCGGCCTTTGAACGCACCCGACTGCTCGATGGCGAACAAATCCGCCGTACTTTCAACCACACACAGAATCCCGATATCCCGGGCGGGATCCGCGCAAAAAGCGCAGATCTCCGCATCCGTGAAGGAAAAACAGCGGGAGCACGTTCGGATCTCGGCCTTGAGGCGCTTGATGAGACCAGCCAATGCTTCCACGTCTTCCCTGGAGGTCTTGAGCAGATGCAGGGCGATGCGCGTAGCACTCTTTTCCCCGAGGCCGGGAAGCCGGCTCAAGGTTCTAATAAGCTGAAAAAGGGCTGCAGGATATGGGTTCATGGACAAAAATTCTTCGTGCAGCGAGCCGTTTAGCGCGAGGCCTTGACTGAGTGATCAAGACGATCACCAACCAGGATCCGACTGACGTCAAAAGAGACCCGGGATCTTCAGTCCTGGAATATTGAGGCCCCCGGCGAGCTTTCCCATTTCGGCCGCGGCCATTTCCTGGGAGCGCCTGAGGCCGTCGTTCACGGCGGCCACGATCAGGTCCTGGAGCATGTCGATATCCTGAGGGTCAACGACCTGGGGCTCTATCTTGATCGACAGCACCTCCTGACGTCCGTTCACCACCACCGACACCATGCCTCCGCCGGAAGACGCTTCAACCGTCTTCAACGCAAGCTCCTCCTGCATCCGTGCCATCTTGTCCTGCAGGGCTTTAACCTGCTGCATGGGGTTAAACCCTTTCATGCCAATTCTCCTCTCTGGTATCGGGGACTAACCGATTTCCTTGTGTCCCTTCTTGATCTTCTTGATGTCCAGGAGCTCGCCTCCGAGGATTTCCAGGGCTTGCTGAACAATCGGGTTCTCCATGACGAGCCGCCGGGTGTTGGCCTTCGGGGGGCTCGCCTTGGCCGCAAGCTCGACGTCCTCACGGGGCGACGCAAGGGGACGGATCTGCCAGGCGAGGTCCTTCCCGAAGTACCGGGCAGCGGCATTCTTAAGCTTTCGCAGCACTTGAGGGTCCTGGAAGCGCTCGACGAAGATCTCCATCACCTCGAGCTCCGCCGTCGTCTCCGAGACACGGACGAGTCGACTCTGGCTGAGCTTGGCTCCCAGTCGCGGATGGGGTCCTCCCAGCCATTGCAGAAAGGCCGGCCAGTGCTCCTCATCGAAGGGCACCTTTCCCGACGCCCCAAGCTCACCAGAGGGTTCGGGCGTTGGCCCGAGTGAAGACTCGACAGGAGAAGAAAGCGGCTCGCCCTCGGATTCGCCTGCCTCCAAGACGGTGGTTTCTATCAAGGCCGCATCCGCCTGCCATAAGCCATCCTCATCGGGTTTTTCACCCGCGCCCAATCCCTTCCGCGGAACCTCACCCACCACTGGGTCTTCCCGCCCTTCGGCTCCCCGCAAGGGGACTCCCACCACGACTCCGGAAGCCAGCCTGTGCTCGACCGATTTCAAGGCTTCCAAGGCTTGGTCCAAACTCGCGAGTCTCGGCAGCTGGGACAGCCGCAGAAGAAGCATTTCGAGACTGATGCGCGGCAGTGTCGAACGCCGGATTTCCTCTTCTCCCTTCAGAACCATTTGGAAATAAAGGTATAAACTGTCCGGGCTCGTGGCACTGGCCTGGCTTCGGAGGATCTCGATCTCTTCCCCGGGCAGCTCCACCCCCCCGCCATCCCCTTTGCCCCCCAAAGCCACGAACAGCACATTGCGAAAGTGGTCGCATAGCTGCTGGCAGAAGCGACGAATATCGATGCCCCGCCGGTAAATGTCCCCGACGACCTCCATGCAGGTCCGAGCATCCCGTGTCAGGAGCGCATCGGCAACCCGCAACACGCTCCGCCGATCGACAACTCCGAGCACATCCAGGATCTCGTCATCGGAAAGGGATTCGCCGCTGAAGGCCATGAGCTGCTCCAGGAGACTCTGGGCGTCCCGCATACTCCCATCCGCTTCGCGCGCGACGGCAAACAGCACGGCCTCCGACAGGGAGGCCGATTCGGACGACACGATCGTCTTCAAGTGCTGGACGATCTCGGTGGTGGCGATCCGGCGGAAGTCAAACCGCTGGCAGCGACTGAGAATGGTCTGGGGAATCTTGTGGGGCTCGGTGGTGGCGAACACGAAGAGCACATGCTCGGGGGGCTCCTCCAAGGTCTTCAGAAGAGCGTTGAAGGCTTCCGTCGTCAGCATATGCACTTCATCAATGATGTAGATCTTGTATCGGCTCTTTCCCGGCCGATAGCGAACGGTCTCCCGCAGCTCCCGGATGCTGTCGATGCCTCGGTTTGAAGCACCGTCAATCTCAAGGACGTCGATCGAGCTTCCCTGTGTGATCTCCCTGCAATTGGAGCACGCGTTGCAGGGACCCGATGGATCATGCTGTTCACAATTGAGGGTCTTCGCGAGGATTCGGGCAACAGAGGTCTTCCCTACCCCCCGCGCGCCCGTGAAGAGATACGCGTGTGCGATGCGCCCGGAGCGAACGGCGTTCTGCAGCGTCTTGGTGACATGGGGCTGACCCACGACGTCCTCAAACGTCTGCGGGCGCCACTTGCGTGCTAGGACAAGGTATGTCATGGGATCGATGTCTTGATTCGCAGTGAGTGCGTGCGGGGCTCTTCAGACGCTGAGCGGTGGCTGGACTGACTTAGATCGCACGCCAATGACCCAGCAAGCCCTATCTGGGGTGGGACTGGCGGAGAGAGAGGGATTCGAACCCTCGGTACACCTTTTGGGCGTACACACGAT
>CALBZH010000394.1 GCA_937889795.1 uncultured Syntrophobacteraceae bacterium
CAGGACGACGGATCGGTAGTCCACGTACTCCGCTCCGTGCAGCACGATCCCTCTTTCATACGCCTTGTCGTTCACCCCCCTTTGGAGACCATGAAGGGCCAGTGAGGTTCCGTGCTTCCCCCGATACGATTTGCCTGTCACGAAGAGCCCTCGGCAGCTCTTGAGGGACTCCGTCTGGTTGGAGAACTCCGTGGCATAGATTCCCCCTGAATTCTTCCCATGGGCCACCAGGTACTTCTCCACCTTCTTCGTCTTGAGGTCCACCAGGAACATCCGCTTCTTGAAGGACGGCTTGCTGTAGTCAATCACCGTGAGATATCGGAGATTCTTCAGTTTGCCCCGGTGGGATTGGTAGTATTTCAAGGCGGTCCGCACCGCCTCGCTGTCAGCCGGAAGACTGTTTGTTTTGGGCGACGTAGGGACCGTGCCCGATTTGGCCGCCAGTGGGATCGGGGGCTGATGCACCACCCTGGCCTCGGTCAAGACAACCGTGAGTGCGAGCAACACGGTGGCGAGGGACAGTATCCGTGGCATTTTCATGGGTATTTCGCTGCTTGAACGACGATGCATCATCGCAATCCCCATCGGTCTACGGGCCTGAATCCGCCTACGACGCAGAGGCGGGCGATGCAACTTTATTCTTGGCCAAGGAAGGGTTTGAGGCCATCCTCTTCTTGAAGAGATCGACGTGCTGTCGCTCCTCGTTCAGAATCGCATCCAGCTGCAGGAGTGCGTCGGGCTCTGACACAAACGATCGAATCATCTCGTAAAACAGGATGCCGTCCTCTTCGAATTCGATCGCAAGCCGCATGAGCGCGGCTTCATTCTGAAGGGTCACCGGATCGAGATCGTCCAGCGAGAACGCGTGATCGCCAATGACGCTCTGGAGGATGGCTCCACTGGCTTCGTCAGCCCACTGCTCCCGTGCCGCAAGAATCTTCGTGCTGCGCTTCATCTCCACAAACCGGGCACGATGGCGTGCTTCCTCATCCGCAAGCCAGGCCAGCATCGCGCGCAACGATTCATCCTGAACCTGATCCGCGGCCATTCGGTATAGCCTTTCCCCGTTCTCCTCAAGTTGGATTGCGATGTCAAAAACCTCGGTTACCGAAAACATCCGCATACTCTCCGCGTGAATGGTGGCAATGAAGGCATAGTCTATTGCCGTCAGGATCCGAGAATCAAGCCTTTTTCTTCTCTCGAGCCGCTCTCTGATCTGTGGTGTCGCTCTCTCGTCCCACGGCGAGAGCCTCAAGGGCAACACGCCCTTCCCGAATCTCCAGCAAAGCGCCGAGAAACGTCCTTTGAAACCGAACGCTTTCTTCTTGAAGAAGCTTCATTTGCGGCTCGCACAGGAACCAGACGCAGACATAAGGCCGGTGATATCGTGACAGCGCACACCCTGCCGAGGTCAAGTAGCGGCAACCTTCACCGGTCGCAGTCCGGGTTTGGCCAGGCGGCAGAGACGTATCACGGACGGTCAGAACAAGGAGGTCGGCGAAGTTGTAGAAAATGCGCTTTCCATGACAGCATGGGTCTCCGCAGGTGGGGCAGGACTGCTCGCAATAGCCCGCCATCACCGGGTCAAGCCAGGCAATGGCCCGATCGATCCGCGAAACGATCGAAACCGCGAGCACACGATCCCTTCCACTCATCCTTTCGCGAGCGTACCTCAGGGCATCGCTCCAACCCTTGTCGGTGAGCGGCTCTCGATAAAGCGATGATTCTTCGCTGCCCATGCTGGTCAGCTCAGACCTCCTGACCCCATCTTCGTTGCTATCCGCTGCGCTCAGCGGGTGAAATCGTGCCGGACGTCCCGGACGAGCATGACCGAACAGGGGGCTTTGCCGGCAACCTCCGTGGCGGTGGCGCCGATTCCAGTGACGTCTGCCGCGGAATAGCCCAGGCTCCCCAGAACGATCAAGTCGATGGAGAGGTCCTTCGCCGCCTCAATCACCTCTTGAGCGGGATTACCCCTCCGGACCATCACTTCCATGTCGACGTCGGTGCGCCATTCGGGCTGGATGAATTCCAGAAGATCGTCTTCCTTTTCCTTGAGCAGCTTCCTCAGAGAATGGACGAAATCACCCTTGAAGCCTTT
Source organism: uncultured Syntrophobacteraceae bacterium (assembly GCA_937889795.1). Lineage (GTDB taxonomy): Bacteria > Desulfobacterota > Syntrophobacteria > Syntrophobacterales > Syntrophobacteraceae > CALBZH01. Next base: position 2,102 of record CALBZH010000394.1, read on the forward strand.
GAAATTCAGCTCCTGAATGGCTTCAACAAAGCGCTCGTTCAGTACGTGGAGCACGACGAGGCGGGCGCTTCGCTCTCGAGCGAGATCGACCGCGAAGCGGACAGCTTTTTCTGAATTCTCGGAGAAATCAACGGGAACAAGAATTCTGCGAATCGTGGTCAACATGGCGCTGTCGGTCTCCCTTTGTTCCGAAAAGCCGGATGAGCGAATCATGGATGCCGGTTCATGGTGCTGAAGTCATTGGATGGAAACCCCCGCGAGCGGAGTTTGGCACTTGGAGCATTTGCCGTCTTTCAGATTTCTCCTCCTGGTCGAAAACCCAACCCGTTCCAGGAGCATGGCTCCGCATTGGTGGCAGTAGGTGCTCTCACCGTCGTCTCCAGGAACGTTCCCCGTGTAGACGTAAGACAGTCCTGCTTCAAATCCAATTTCACGGGCACGATGCAGCGTCGCGACCGGTGTGGGCGGTCTGTCGGTCAGCTTGTAGGTCGGATGGAACCGGCTGATGTGCCAAGGGATATCCTTGTCGACAGACACGAGGAAGCGAGCCAGCTCACGCAATTCCTCGTCGCCGTCGTTCAACCCCGGGATCACCAACGTCGTTACTTCAACCCAAATTCCAAGCTGTCGCATACGCTCGATCGTTCTCAGGACCGGTTCCAGATGCGCGCCGCACTGTTCCGCGTAAAAGCGATCCGAGAACGCCTTGAGGTCGACGTTGGCGGCGTCGAGAAAGGGTGACGCAGCTTCCAAGGACTCGTGAGTCATGTAGCCGTTGCTCACGAAAACGCTTCGAATTCCCGCGCGCTGAGCCAGCCGGGCAACGTCCAGAGCGTACTCCATGAAGATGGTCGGCTCAGTATAGGTATAGGAGATGGACGCACAGCCCGACCGGGCAGCTTCCGCAACAACCTCTTCGGGGGGGACGCGCTCACCGAAGATCGTGCCCAGCTCCCGCGGAGCCTGAGAGATGTCCGCGTTCTGGCAGAAGAGGCATCGAAAGTTGCACCCGGCAGTGGCGATGGAATAACTGCGGGTGCCAGGGTAGAAATGGAAAAGGGGTTTTTTTTCAATAGGATCGACGTGCTGGGCGATGAGGCGCCCATAAACGAGGCTCCAAAGGGTCCCGTCTCGATTCTCTCGAACGCCGCATTTACCGGTCTTTCCCGGCTTGATGTGACATCGCTGGGAGCACAGGAAGCATTCGACCTTCTGATCGGTTCCCTTCCGGTAGAATTGAGCTTCCTTCATGGCTGATTCCTCCTCATTCCACATCGTCTTCTTGGTGGTGAGCGCAGGGCAGTGCTTCGCATGGTCCCCAGTCGGGGATGGCGAACGTCAGAAAACCCTACGACTCGTCTCCTCCAAGGAAGGTGTCGAGGGTGTGAGCCGGCCTTTGGCGGAGAGTTCGTGTCCGCCGAGCGGGGACCGCCAGCAAGAAGTAGGGAGTCTCGCTCCGCCGATGGAAGCTGGAATCTCGTGCAGCAGCGGGTCCTGAATGGTCTGCAGTGGATAGTGTAGGTCGACGCGCATGGCAATGAAATGCCCGAAAGGGTGCCATTGGAAGTAGGGCGAGCGTTCCAGGAACGACATGTAGCGCAACGTGAACAGGGGCAGCGAGAGTGCCGTCCGCCACGTGAGCGGGACGGCTCCGCACAGGAGCTTTTCCGTCATTGCGCGCAGCTCGGAAATGCCGAAAAACCGAGCCCATCTATAGATCGAAGGGCGCAGCAGGCAATCGACGAACCGCTGTAAGCCGATGAGGGAATACTTGTTCAACGAGCCGAGCAGCACATACCGTCTTGCCACCCTGAAGGCTTCCTCCAATGCCCGGGAAGGGTTGTCGACGAACTCCAGCGTCGTGATCAGGGCAACCGTGTCGAAGGCGTTGTCTTCGTAAGGGAGGTTCTCCGCGAATCCTCGATGCAGGTCGACCTTCTCGGGCAGTCGCTTGCGTGCGAGCTCAAGCATCGGGAGCGAGGGGTCAAGGCCCGTCGCTTGGTGTCCCAGTTGCGCAAACCATTCAAGAAAGAGGCCCGTGCCACACCCCACTTCCAGGACTCGTTGGGGCGATTTGGGTGCCCAGACACGCAGCAGAAGGTCCTTCTCGATTCGCACAACGGATCGGCCCGGCTCGGATTGGAACCATTGATCGTAGTGGCGCGCGTCTTCCAGCCTGAACACGTAACCCACGGTTTCCCTGTCCTATGCACCGGTGCTCATCAACGCTCGATGCTCTGGGTGTGCCCGCCGTATGACCCTTGCGGGAAGCGATCGAAGCGACCTGCGCTCGATCGCCAATAGGCAGCTCTGGATGCGTTCGTCACAGCGAGCGACGCAAGACGGCCCCGCGTGCTCCTGACGTCACCAGTTGTGCGTACCGAGCCAGGTATCCGTCCTTGATACGAGGCTCGGGAGGGTGCCAAAGCGCTTTCCGCCGGGCGAGAGTCGCCTCATCCACCAGGAGCTCGATCTTCTTTGCGGGAATGTCGATGAGGATCTGATCCCCTTCCTCGATGAGCGCAATGGGGCCACCGTTGGCGCCTTCGGGGGAGATGTGCCCGATCGCGGCGCCCTGCGTCCCTCCGCTGAACCGGCCATCCGTGATGAGCGCCACATCCTTTCCCAGTCCCATTCCCATGATGGCCGCCGTTGGCGTCAGCATCTCCTGCATTCCCGGTCCGCCTTTGGGACCCTCATAGCGGATCACCACCACATCTCCAGAGCGAATCTTCCCAGCGAGGATGGCCTCGGCCGCCGAGGCTTCGCTTTCGAAAACGCGGGCGCTTCCCGTCCGCCGCATCATTTCCGGCGCCACAGCCGACTGCTTCACGACGGCCCCTTCCGGAGCCAAATTGCCGCGAAGGATGGCGATTCCACCTTCCTTGTGGTACGGATCGTCGAACCCCCGGGTGATGGACCGGTCGAAAACCCGGACACCATTGAGGTTTTCTCCAACAGTCCTGCCCGTAGCGGTCATCGCCTTTTCCTGGATGAGCTGTCTTGTCGCGAGCTCTTTCATGACGGCCTGGACGCCTCCCGCCGCGTTCAGATCCTCCAGGAAGTGGGGACCGCCAGGGCGCAGGCTGCACAGGTGAGGTGTTCGTCCACTGACGGCATTGAAGAGATCCAGATCGAGCTCGATGCCCGCTTCGGCGGCGATGGCCGGAACATGGAGAACCGTATTCGTCGAGCATCCGAGCGCCATGTCAATGGCCATTGCGTTCTCAAACGCCTCCCGGGTGGCGATGTCCCGCGGTCGGAGGCCGCGTCGGACGCGCTCCAGGATCTGC
>CALBZH010000395.1 GCA_937889795.1 uncultured Syntrophobacteraceae bacterium
TCTCGCCCTATTTGGAAAGGGAAAGCATCATCGCTTGCAAGAACGGCTTGAAGCCCTACTTTTTCGTGCGTCAACGGGCGGTGGAGCCGCGGTTCGAAACGAAGGCAGACTGGGAGATCCTCGGTGGATTGGCCAAGCGCCTCGGGAGTCCGCAGCTCGCCTTCGAATCGATCGAGGATGTGTGGCGGTACCAGTTGGAGAATGCTGGGGTCGACATCAAAGCATTCGATGCCACCGGAATGGTCCCGCTGACCGACAAGCCCCATTACCGTAACGTTCAGGAGCTCAAGTTCAAAACCCCCTCGGGGAAGATCGAGATCGTGACTGACCGGCTTGAAAGCCAGGGTGTACCGTCCCTCAAGCCTTACGAGGCTCCGGCCGCTCCCCCGGAAGGCTCTTTCCGCATCACGTTCGGGCGATGCCCGGTTCATACTCAGGGGCATACGGTGAACAACCCCATGCTGTTTGAACAAATGCCGGAGAATGTCCTGTGGCTGAGCACGTCCGCGGGCGAGAAGCTCCGAATCGCGGATGGCGAGGAGATTGAGGTTTCCAGCAATGGACATTCGGGGCGCATCAAGGCTCGACTGACTCCGTTGATCCATCCGGAAGCGGTGTTCATGGTCCATGGGTTCGGCCACAGGCTTCCCGTGGAAAGCCGAGCCTTCGGGAAGGGAATTCTCGATAATGATTTCATGCCGGGCGGTCTCGATGTGTGGGATCCCGCGGGGGGTGCCGTGGCGATGCAGGAGCACTTCGTGCTCGTGCGTAAGGTAAGCTGAGAATACTGTCATCATGGGAGGGGATATTGCAGGAAACGGTCTTGCACCTTGGATGTGTGACTCTGCGCCCCCTCCCTCCCTGCCAGTTCGACCCTGCCATCATTCCTTCGTTCCGGTGACTTTTGCCTTGACGATCTCTTGGCCTCAATCGAATATGCAGGCTTACGCCTGCAGACTTCGCTCAGCCACGCTTTGATGCCTGTGGAGCTCGATCGAGCCACCGATAAGGGATGGAGGACATGAAACTAATCCGGTTGCGCTGGCCCGCCTTGCTCGCCGGCCTGATCCTGGCCACCCTTTGCAGCGCGTTCACTCCCTATAACAACATCAAGCTGCAGAACAGTCCCTTGGCCGGCGGCCATTTCCCGCTCGCTGCCTTCATTCTGCTTTTCTCATTGATTCTTTTCGCCAACCCCCTTCTCGGACGCATCCGAAAAACCTTGCGCCTTCGCTCCGAGGAGCTGTTGCTCATCTGGTCCATGGTGGCGGTGGCAACGGGCGTGAGCTACACAGGATTCATGAGAACGTTCATCCTCAACATCACGACGCCGGCCTGGCTTGGCAGCACGTCAGGGGATGTCGGACGCTCGCTGCAGTCCCTTTTTCCGGGGAGTCTTTTCCCTGCTGATCCCCGGATAATCCGGGCCATATACAGCGGTGTTGATGGGGGGTTGGATCTGACCTGGTGGGAGGTGGCGAAGGTCATCCCCTGGTCGGCCTGGCTGCTCCCCATGGCTTGGTGGGGACTCTTCATTGTTTTGCTCTACATGACGATGGTCGGCATTATCGGGGTCTTTTCGCACCAGTGGATCGAAAACGAGAAGATGAATTTTCCGCTGCTGCGCGTCCCTGAAATTCTCAGTGAGCAATCGGAGCAAGGCACCCTCACAAGCTTTCTCGCTCACCGGTATTTCTTGGTTGGAGTGAGTATTCCCCTCCTGCTGCACGCCTTCAACGGAGCGCATACCTATTTTCCCGAGGTGCCGCAGATCCCCACCATCTTCCTTGCTCAGCCCTACGTCCCCAAAGAGGGGTTTCTGTCGGGGTTCTACAAAGCCAAGATCTATCTTTACCCAGCGTTCATCGGCTTCGCCTTTCTGGCTTCGAAACAGATCTCCTTTAGCCTCTGGAGCTTCTACCTGGCAGGCGGATTCCTCCCCGGGGTGCTTCAGGTGCTCGGGTGGCGTCTTCCCGCCGCCGCATTGGGGACGACCTTTGGTCCGGGCTTGTCCAATGTCGAAGAGATGCAAATGGTGGGGGCGTTTCTTGTCTTTTACCTGTTTGTCATCTGGCTCTCGCGTCATCACCTGATCCTCATGTTCCGGTCTTTCGGGTCACGGGAAGATCTCATTGCAGAGCCTCACGGGTTCATGGCGGCACGTCGGGCGTTCTGTATCTTCGCGGTTGGGTTTGTCGGCATGACGGTCTGGCTTGTGGTTTTCGGAATGGATTGGTTGTCCGCATTGGTCTTTGTGGGAGTGTGCTTTCTGTTTCAGGTGGTCGCCTCGCGGCTCATCTGTCAAGGAGGCTTGCCTTATTTCACGCTGGCCCTGGCGCCCACGGATGGCTTTCTCGCCTTCTTGAGCACGCGAGCGATCGCGCCGGTCACTTTGGCGATGGCTCCCGTGATCCAGAAAATCACCTTCGTGGATCTCAGGGAATCCCTGATGCCGTCGCTCTTCCACAGCTCCAAGCTGTCCGATGGCTCCGAGCCCAGAGGCCGTTTTCTCCTGGGAGTCTTAGGCGCCCTCGCGCTCGCGCTGATGGCCTCCTTCGTAGCGATGCTGCTGCTCTATTACAAGTATGGTGCATCTGCCCTCCCCGATGACTGGGCACTGGAAACGACACGGAGGGTGCATGAAAATGTCGCTCAGTTGCTGGCTCATCCGGAAGGAGCCAAGGAATGGAGTATCATCTTCACAGTCATCGGCGCGGGAGTGATGCTCGTTTTGGTGATGGGTTACCACCATTTTATCTGGTGGCCGCTCCATCCCATCGGCTACCTGACCACCTACAGCACCGCCATGGACATTCTATGGTTCGGGTTCTTCTTCGGATGGCTGTGCAACGTGCTCGTTCTGCGGTATGGAGGGGTTGGCCAGTATAAAGAAGTGAGGCGGTTGTTTATCGGCATGGTGGTGGGGGACATGCTCATGGCCTGCTTCTGGCTTGTGGTGGGCTGGTTCTCCTCAATAAGCTACCACGCGCTGCCGCTTTGATCGAGAGCGTGCGGTCGAGGCTCCCGTTCGGCCCCGCCGTTCTCCGAACTTGCCGGGAATGCAACATCATGTACGAAGACAAAGAGCTCCAAGAATATCGTGACCTGCTGCAGGCTCCGACCCGGTTCGAGGAAGGCTTCGGGCTGAAATCGATCATCGGGGCACTGTTTATCGGTTTTTTGATGATGCCGGGCTCCATGTACCTGGGGCTGGTGATCGGGACCGGCATCGGCCCAGCGGCGCGCTGGGTGACGATTATCTTGTTTGCAGAGATCGCCAAGCGCGCTTACACAAAGCTGCGCCAGCAGGAGATCTTCGTCCTCTATTACATGGCCGGCGCGGCAATGGCTTCTCCGTTTTCCGGGCTGCTCTGGAACCAATATCTTGTCCAGTCCGAAGCCGCGCAGATGCTCGGGCTGGCTCAGCACATCCCGGGGTGGGTGGCGCCCCAGATAGGCTCGGGGGCTCTGGTCGAGCGCACTTTCTTTCACCGTGATTGGCTGGTGCCGATCCTCCTCATGATCGGTTTCGAGATCATTTCCGCCGTCGATCATTTCGGGCTGGGCTATGCACTCTACCGCCTGACTTCGGACGTCGAGAAGCTCCCCTTCCCAATGGCTCCGGTGGGAGCCCTGGGCAACATGGCCCTGGCGGAATCGAGCCAACGGGACGAAACGAGCTGGAAGTGGAGAGTCTTTTCCATTGGGGGCATGATCGGGCTGGCCTTCGGGGCCCTGTACGTGCTGCTTCCTGCTGCCTCAGGCGTTATTTTGTCGGAGCCCATTCGCCTGTTTCCCATTCCGTGGATTGAGCTGACCCATGTGACGGAAGACATTCTGCCGGCGGTTGCCACTGGGATCCAGCTGGATTTGGGACTGCTGTTCATCGGGATGGTGCTGCCCTTCTGGGCGGTCATCGGCGGCGGGATCGGGTTTGTGATCACGCTCCTGGTCAATCCCATTCTTTATGAGCATGGCATCCTCCACCGCTGGCACAAAGGGATGAGTACCGTTGATACCGTGTTTGCGAACAATTTCGACTTTTACATGAGCTTTGGCATCGGGCTCGGTCTTGCGATTGCCGCGGTAGGGATCTTTCACGTCTTCTTCAGTTTCCGTCAGAAGCACCTCGGGAGCTTAAAGGAGCGGCTGCGAGTGCTGTTCACGCCGCCTGCCGGTCGAGGGGATTTCAGCATCTGGATCGCCATCGGCATCTACGTCGGCTCCACCCTGGCTTATGTGGTGTTCTGCTCGTACCTGGTCCCTGGCTTCCCGTGGATCTTCCTGGTCGCCTACGGATTCATCTACACGCCGATCATCTCCTACGTCTCCGCCCGGATGGAGGGGATCGCCGGACAGTTCGTGACGCTGCCCATGGTGCGGGAAGCAAGCTTCATCGCTGCCTCGAAGTTTTTCGGATACACGGGGATCGGGATCTGGTACGCTCCCATTCCCATTCACAATTACGGCAAGGCAACTCAGCGGTGGCGGGAAATCGAGCTGACCGGGACCAGCTTTCGTTCGATCATAAAAGCGGAGATTCTGGTCATTCCCGTGGTTCTTGTGGCGAGTCTTCTCTTTTCTCAGTATATTTGGAGGCTTGCACCAATTCCATCCACCTACTATCCCTACGCCCAGGAGTTGTGGCATCTACAGGCCTTGAATACACTCCTTTTGCAGAGTGCGACGCTCGAGGGCGACTCACCGTTTTTCCAGGCGCTTCGGGTGGACTACATGTCCATCGGCCTGGGGCTGGGAGTCCTCACCTATTGGGGGTTAACGGCCCTCAACCTGCCTATTCTCCTGGTCTACGGCGTCACGCGCGGATTGGGGCAGTCGACACCGCACGGGATTTTCCTCGAGATTGTGGGAGCGCTCTTGGGACGCTACGTATTCTTGAAAAAATACGGGGTAGCGTGGCGGCAATACGCGCCCGTCCTCCTCGCCGGGTTCTCCTGCGGCATGGGACTCATGGGGATGCTCGCCATGGGGTTCACGCTCATCATGCGGTCCCTGGGGAGTCTTGCCTACTAAGCAGCGAAGGCCGAACAGCCCCGGTTCTCCTGTGATGACAAGAGCTGGATGATCTCTCAAGAAAGACAGCTGCTGATCTTCATGCGTTATCCCGAGCTGGGGAAGGTGAAGAGTCGTCTGGCCGGGGGAATCGGCGACCAGGAGGCCCTTAGACTGCACACCCTGCTTGCTCGGCGGACGCTTGGAATTGCCTATGATTTCAAGCGACTCCACTCCGATGTCTCGGTCTTCCTCGTCGTTGAGCCTCCCCGTTGTACCGACGATCTGGCTCGTACGTTTCCAGGACCCTGGGGGACGGATGGACAGAGTGGTGAGCACCTCGGCGAGAGGATGGCCCATGCGATCCGACGGGCCTTCGACCGGGGTGGTCGTGAGGTCGTGCTGATTGGGAGCGACATCGCCGATGTGCAGATGGCCGACCTGGTTGCGGCCTTTGAAAGGTTGAGGGATGAGACCGCGGTTCTTGGACCCGCTCAGGACGGCGGGTTCTACCTGATAGGCCTCGGGAGGTTTGCTCGGGAGCCGTTTCAGCCAGTCGAATGGGGCACGGGAACAGTCTTCGAGCGAACGGCTGCCCTTCTCCGCCAAGCCGGGCTGCGGGTCGAGACCTTGGACGTCAGACGGGACGTCGATCGTCCGACCGATGTGGGATGGATGCTTCGTGAGCCGCTCTTTCGGGAGAGCCTTTCCGTCATCGTGCCGACCCTCAAAGACCCTTCCATCATGGTGCCTCGGCTGCGCTCCCTGAAGGTTCGGATGTGGCCCGACGATGAGCTGGTTGTCGTTCATGGGGTCGAGGACGGTGCTTGGACGATTCAGGAGATCGAACCGCGAATCCGGGCCGTGACCGCGCCTCGAGGGAGAGGGCTTCAGCTCAACCATGGCGCACGGTGTGCCAGCGGATCGATCCTGTTGTTCCTACACGATGACACGGAGCTTCCCGATCAATTTCCCTACCTCGTTCGAAGGACTGTTCAAGAAGCCGGAATGGCCCTCGGCTGTTTCACATTGAGCTTTGTTCCCAGCACGTCCGCGCTGGACCTGATTGCACGTTGGGCCAATGCGCGATCACGACTTTTTCGGCTGCCTTATGGAGACCAGGCTCTTTTCTGCAGACGAGAGGTTTTCGATCGGGTGGGCGGTTTTCGCCGTCGTTATCTGATGGAGGATGTCGAGTTTGTCAGGGCTTGCAGGGCGCATGGGGCTCTGCGCATGCTTGAGGAGCGGGTCATGACTTCCGCCGATCGCTACCTGAAACGAGGTGTGTTGCGCAACTCGCTCCAAAACCACGTCACGATGCTCCTTTATGGGCTCGGAATGGACGAGAAACGATTGTACAGGTGGTACTACCGGCGCTGAATGGATCATCATTTCAATGGAGGGAAGGCGCTGGGATGCCATGAGCGAACGGTCGTTCGCTGGGCCGGGATCATGCGCGGGTGAGGTTGCGGGTCAGGGAATAGAGTTGAGTGGCCAGGAACCACAGGAACGTGCATAGGATGACTGTGGCTCCGGTGGCGGTGCGCGCCCACGGCTGGGCCGAGACAATGAGTCCCGCAGCCGCCGAGCTCCAGGCGACCCAAAGCGCCCACCAAAGCATGCCGCCCGCGGATCGTGCCACATTACGGGCGGCCGCAGTTGGAACCACCAGCAGAGCCGTCACCAGCAGGACACCCACCGCCCAAACCGAAAACACCACCACTGTCGAAAGCAACGCCGCGTACAGGTATTGATAGATGCTCACCCGGATCCCGTGCACCTGGGCCAGAACAGGGCTTAGACTGATGTAGAGCAGTCGATTGTAGCTGAGTGCCTGAAAGACCAACAGAACGATGAAAAGCGCCGCAAGCCATTGAATCTCGACGTCACTCAGCGTCAGGATGTCTCCATAGAGAAATCGCTGCATGTCGCGAGCAACCGAGCGGTCCCGACTTACCGCCGCGATGCCGAAAGCGATGACCGCAGAGAAAAACACGCCGATCAGAGTGTCCGTCGACAGGGACGTCCTGCGCCCGACGGCCACGATGGCCAAGCCCACGACCAGTCCGAAAACCAGCATGGTGATGCGTACGTCCAGGCCCAACAGCATTCCGAGGGCGACACCAGTGAAGGCTGAATGGCTGATGGCGTCCGAGAAGAACGCCATCCGGAAGTTCACCACCTGGACCCCCATGGCGGCACACATCGGCGCAAGCAGCATCAGTCCGACAAAGGCTTGTTGCATGAACCGGGCTTGCATGAAATCGAAGGGCAAAAGAGCGGCCACTCCATCGAAGATAGGGTTCAGATCAACCACGAATGCACTCCTTGCACCGCGTGTCCAAATCGAGCTGAGTGCCCTTGGGGAGCCCCTCCAGGCTTGGCATGCCGCGGTGGACGCCGAACGTTGCTTCAAGAACCTTGGGCGTCAGAATTTCACAGGGCGGCCCTTCTCCGATGAGTCTCCGATTGAGGCATATGACATGATCTGCGTGAGCCGTCACGATGCCGAGATCGTGGCTGACCATGAGCTGAGTGAAGCCCAGCTTTTCCCGAAGCGCATCGAGCAGGCCGCACAGCAGTTGCTCTCCCCGATAATCGACTCCCGCTGCCGGTTCGTCCAGGAGCAGCAGATCTGGCTTCCGCTGTAAGGAAAGCGCCAGCAGAACGCGCTGCTGCTCTCCCACCGACAACGCCCCCAACTGGCGTCCCGCAAGGTGAGCGACTCCAACGGCTTCGAGCAATTCCGCGATTTCGGGATCGAATCGCTTGGTCCGTCCTAAGAAAAGCGGTCTTCGTTGTCTGCCCATCAACAGGACTTCGCTCACGGTGAGCGGCATTCCCCGATCGAACTCGAACCGCTGGGGGACATAACCGATCCGAGGGGACCGGTCGGGGACGGGGGAGAGCACACGGACCGATCCGCCATGGTCGATCTTTCCCAGGAGAGCCAAGAGCAGCGTTGTCTTTCCAGCTCCATTCGCCCCAATGATGGCGGTGAAGCGACCGGGCGGGACTTTGGCTGAAACCGAGATCGGAAGAGCACACGTCTGAACTCCAGTCACGAGTGGATATCTC
>CALBZH010000396.1 GCA_937889795.1 uncultured Syntrophobacteraceae bacterium
ACGGATTGACGGGAGATCCCATTGCATAGCCGTTGCCTCTTCTGCATTTGCTTTCAACCGGCGGTTTGATTCCGACTATTTACCGATTCGTGCTCCATATCGCAAAGGAAGATTTTCGAAAACAAGCGCTTGAATTTATCCATCCACTATGCGAAGCAGGTTGGAAACCATCTTCAGCTGAGGGGCATTCCTATGAGCGCAGGTGCAAGACCACGGCCAGGATCAAGAATGCGGCAGGGTGAAAGCTTTCCACTCGGCGCTTGGCTTCAACGTGGCGGAACGAACTTCAGCGTCTTTTCCAAGAGCGCGACCCTCATCGAGCTGCTCCTCTTCGACCGGGTGGATGACGCAGCGCCGTCCACGGTCATCAAGCTCGACCCCGGGAAATACCGTACTTACCACTATTGGCATGTTTGTCTGCCGAGAGTCAGGACCGGGCAGATCTACGCTTATCGAGCCCATGGACCGTTCGACCCCGCTAAAGGGTTTCGATTCGACCCTCAGAAGGTGCTTTTGGATCCGTATGGCCGCGCGGTGGTTGTACCGCCCCATTACGACAAGGCGGCGGCTTCCAGTCCAGGCGACAACACCCCGTACGCGATGAAAAACGTGGTGGTCGACACGCGGGACTACGACTGGGAGGGAGATTCGCCCCTCAAGCATCCGTTCGACCGAACCATCATTTACGAAATGCATGTGCGCGGCTTCACGGCACATCCAAGCTCCGGCGTCTCAGCCACGAAGCGGGGAACTTATGCCGGGCTCATTGAAAAGATCCCTTATCTCAAGGAGCTGGGCATCACGGCGGTTGAGCTCATGCCCGTCTTTCAGTTCGATCCCTTCGATGCGCCGCTGGGACACGTTAACTACTGGGGCTACTGTCCCGTGGGCTTTTTCGCCCCGCACGCCGCCTACAGCTCAGACCCGACCCCCATCGGAACTCTGAACGAATTCCGAGACATGGTCAAGGCGCTGCACCGGGCTGACATCGAAGTGATCCTGGACGTCGTGTTCAATCACACTGCGGAGGGGGATCACACGGGGCCCACTCTTTCCCTCCGCGGCCTCGAAAACGGCGTCTATTACACCCTCGATGAAACCGACAAGGCCCGCTACGCCAACTACACGGGCACCGGCAACACTCTGAACGCAAATCAGCCTATCGTGCGCCGCATGATCCTGGACAGCCTCCGGTACTGGGTCAGGGAGATGCACATCGACGGTTTCCGGTTCGACCTCGCCTCGATCCTGTGCCGGGATGAAAAGGGAAAGCCGCTCGAAAACCCACCCGTGATCTGGGACATCGAATCGGACCCGATCCTTGCGGGCACGAAGCTCATCGCCGAAGCATGGGACGCGGGCGGACTCTACCATGTGGGTACGTTTGTGGGTGATACCTGGCAGGAATGGAACGGGCGTTTCCGAGACGATATCCGAAGCTTCATGCGGGGTGACAGCGGAACGGTGACCAGCTTTGCAAGCCGCATCCTGGGCAGTCCGGACATTTACTCCCACAAAGAGCGCGAGCCTGAGCAGAGCATCAACTTCGTGACGTGCCATGACGGGTTTACTCTGAACGATCTCGTGTCCTACGAAAAGAAGCACAACGAAGCCAATGGCGAAAACAACCGGGACGGCTCCGACGACAACCGCGGCTGGAACTGCGGTGTCGAAGGACCGACGGATGATCCCGCCATCGAACGGCTGCGGAACCGACAGATCAAGAATTTTCTCGCCATCAATCTGCTCGCCCTGGGAACCCCCATGGCCTTGATGGGCGATGAAATGCGGCGAACACAACGGGGCAACAACAATGCTTACTGCCAGGACAACGAGCTGAGCTGGGTCGACTGGACGCTTTTGAAGAAGCACCGGGACATCCACCGGTTTCTTCAGCGACTCGTCGATCACCGGTTGGCCCAGCGCCCCGTCACGCGGGGGCAGTCCAAGAGCCTGAGCCAGCTCCTGCTGGATGCCCGCTTTCAATGGCACGGCGTCAAGCGCAATCAGCCGGACTGGGGCTATCATTCCCACAGCCTTGCCCTGACGGCACACCTGCGCAGGGGAAGGGTCGTTCTGCACCTCATGGTGAATGCGTATTGGGAGCCGCTGGAATTCGAGCTCCCAGAGATCGGTCAAGGCGCAAACGACGGGTGGCGACGCTGGATCGACACCTACCTGGATCCGCCTCGGGATATCTGCGACTGGTCGGAAGCGGAGCAGGTCGAGGGATCGGCGTACCGTGTTCAGGACCGGTCGCTCGCTGTGCTGCTTCAACAATTGCCTGCCAAGCGGCGGTCGAGGAAAAACCAGGGAAGCCCCCTCGCCATGCCCAAGGCATAGGGACGAGAGAATCAGGGAGACGGAGAATGCTGCTCGAGCCAAGTCTCGATGCGGTCAAAGGCTTCGTTGATGTCCGCTTCCGTGCCGCCAAACGAAAGCCGAATATGGCCTTCACCGGTGGGGCCGAAGGCCGCCCCCGGGATGGTGATCACCCGCGCCTCGTTGAGCAGACGGAGGGCGACCGTCATGGAATCGACGGCGGGGGAGAGATAGCGTGCCATGAGATAATAAGCCCCTTGAGGTGCCACGTAATTGAAAGTCCGTGACAACCGATCGAGGCGTCGGCAGGTGAGATCCCGCCTGCTCTCCAAAGCCTGTCGAATGGCGTCCACACAGTCCTGGGGACCCTTGAGGGCGGCGAGAGCCGCGTGCTGGGACAGCGTCGGCGCGCAAATGGCCACGGCGTCGTGGACCTTCATGATGTGATCGAGCACCCCTTCCGAAGCATAAACATAACCCACCCGCCAACCTGTCATGGCATACTTCTTCGAGAAGCTGAACGTCGCTATGAGCCGTTCCTTGAGCTCGGAAAGCGCCGCGAGACTGAAATGGGGACGGTCCTCGTAGACGAGGAAATCATACGTTTCATCGGCAATCACGAAAAAGTCATGCTCACACGCCAGCGCGGCGACAGCCCGAAGATCCTCCTCCCGGAAGTGAGCCCCCGTGGGATTGTGCGGGTT
>CALBZH010000397.1 GCA_937889795.1 uncultured Syntrophobacteraceae bacterium
CTTCCGATCTCCTGGTCACCATGCGGTCCGCTCCGCCACGCGGCTCGATCCAGCCGCGTGGGAGCACATCCGCTTCCGCGGCGAACCGCGCGCGCAGGTCCTCGAGCGTGAGCTGGGTGATGGGGAGCCAAAACGGGTGCTTGAGGAGGACTCCGTTGTACTCGGACGCAGTCGAGAGGCGGGTCTGGGTCGTTCGGTTGAGGCTCTTCACGCTGGTGAAGGACATGACGGTGAACGTCAGGATGACGAGCGTCACGCAGGTGAGGCCGGTCCTGAGCTTTCGCCGATTGAGGTTCGACACGCCGATGGCGAAGCCCGCCCCGAAGGACTGCCACTTGCTCGCCTGGGGAGACCGAAGATGGGCGGTGCGGCTGTGGAGATCCGCCATCTCTTTTTCAAAGCGCGCGAAGATGATCCAGGAAACCATGAGCGACAAGCCCACGATGAAAAACGCGACGATCACCACCATGGGACTGTAGGTCAGTTGAAAGGCCGGGTGGAGGACACGGATCACGAGAATCGTCACGATGAGAATGAGGAAAAACGCCGTGAGCTGCTGGTAGATTCCGCGAAAGGCGAAAAGATAACGCTCCATGCAGTAAGCAAAAGGAACGAACAGGGCGATGAAGAACATGACCCCCGTGAGGACGTCCCGCTGGGTTCGCTCGATGTCGGCATAGACCGTATCGAGCCGAGACCAGGCGGTGACCACGTGCTCCCAGAGCCTCGAGAAGCGGTTCGTCCGAAGTGCCTGCTCGGCCTGCTGCAGCTCCCGTCCCGAGGTTTCGTACAGCCCCTGGAGATACTGGTTCGTGATGCCGTGCTGGGTGAGGTTATCGAGACGGTCCTTGAGCAGCAGGAAGAGGTCTCTTGCGACTTGATACGGAACGGTCAGGATCGTGGGCGGCGAGCCGATGAGAAAGCCCTTTCCCGTCGGCGCTTCGGGAGCTGCGTTGATCAGGAAGAAGTCCTTGCTCAACAGGGACTCGGCCATGATCAGCTTGAACCGGGTGCCTTTTTCCAGGAAGATCGAGATGCCCAGGGTGTCCCGCCCGTCGACCCGGCTGTACCAATAGCGCAGGGGCGTGGCTTCCGTGGCGGCATCCAGGAGGTCCACCTTCGTGAGGTAGCTCATGTTCTTGGGATTGAACGCGCGGATGACGTCGGTCTGCTGGCAACGGAACATCACCAGGGAGGTGCTGCCCAGGTCGCTTTTCAGCTTGATCCGGTAGTTGATCTTTCCCGTCTGGACCTTGTCGGCCGTCCACGCGACACGGCCCGTTTCCGGGTCGAGCCCGTAAGGCTCCAGGATGAGCTTCTCCAGGGCCACACGGTTGTTGGCGAGACCGGGGATGAAGAACGTCCCGTCCTGGAAAACCATGGAGCGGAAGACGGATTCCCCCTGCAAAACGGAAATGATGGTGCCCGGGGCCGGCTGATCCGGGAACAGCTCCCCCTGGCGTATGAACATGGCACGGCCTTCGAGGCTGGCAAGGCCTTTGATGCCTCCATCGGTCGCCGACGCCAACGCCGGGTGAGCAATGACCTTCCCGAGAACAGGGGGGAGGAAGCGCTCGAACCGCGCGAGAACCTCGCGATCCACGCTGTCAATCGTGTCGTTCGGGGTAGACCAGTACTTGCGGCTGTTGTCGAGGCTGGTCAAGGCGACAGTCGGGAGCCCGGCCAGCGCGCCGACGTCGCAGCACGGGTGGGCGCTCACGCTGGATCGTCCGATGTAGTCCTCCGAAGCCAAAACCTTGCCGATCTGCCGGAAGAGGGACGGCATCCCCAGGGCCGCGGCCACATCCTGACTCGTCTTTCCAAAGATCTCGCCGAGCCGGGTGGCTCGAGTCACGCGCTTGACGCCCTCGCGCACGGGGTAAGTCTCACCCATCTCCATCAACCCCGCATAAGGGGAATGCGTGGAGAGGTAGAGGCTCAGGTAGAGCACCGGCGTGTAATCGTCCAACAGGCTCCGAAGGGTGTTGGCCGATCTGACGACCTCATAGCGGGATTTGATTTCTCGCCGTTTGGCCTTGAACTGAGTCAGCGCCTCCTGGAGAAGACTTCGGGCCAGGGTCTTCTCGGACTCGGTGAGGCCGTCCATGGTCGTACGCCAGGAGAGCCGGCGGTAGGGTCTGGCCTCCTCCAGCAGCTCGAGACCACCCTCCTGGCCCAATGCCTTGCGGTACTGGCTTTCGCGCGTGAGCAGGTCAGCCCGGTCCTTTGCCTTCTCGACAAGCAGGTCCCAAACCAACTGCCGATCCTTTTCCCCCGAAATGGCAAAAGGATCTGGCTGCTCCATGAGCTCAAGCTGGTGGTCGTTGAGCCGTTTCTGATCCTGCAGGGTCGTGGACTGCTTGCGGAGAATCTTCTTGCGGGTGGTGATGGCCCAGACGAATTCCCGCATGCCGGCGAGCCCCTGGCCGTTTCCAACGGTCGCGAGGAAAAGGACCGGGCGATCGGGAGGGTGCTTGGCCAGCTCCTCGAGGGTCACGAGCATGGCGGCGATGGACGTCGCTTCGTCGGCACCGGGAGCGGTCCCAAGGACATGCGAGGAGGCATCGTAGAAAGCATCCAAAATGACCAGCTCGCCTTTCAGGGAATCCTTCCTGCCCGGAAGAAAACCGTAGCAGTTGCGCACCATCTTGTTGGACCAGCGGGTGTCGCTTTTGATCGTACAGGTTGGCGCACCGCCGAGAGCGCGAGCCACCAGCTCCCTGCCCGTATCCGGCGGGACCCAGAAGCGCGGGAAGGCGAGCGGGGTGTTCGTATTTTTTTCCTCGAGCTCCCCCCGAACAGTGTCGGGTGAGCCCACGTAGACGACCGCTCGAGCTCCGAGCATGGCAAGGGTCCACCAATTTCCCGATGTCCCCATGTCCATGAGAACGATGGCGCCCTCGATCGCCTTCCCGTCTAACTGCTCGAAACCGCCGGAGCCGACATAAAGCAGCGGCCCTTGGAGCCCTTCCTTGGGAGTCTTAGAAAGATAGACGAGGTTCGGCCCCCAGGCGTGAAGCGGCCAC
>CALBZH010000398.1 GCA_937889795.1 uncultured Syntrophobacteraceae bacterium
GACCACCGAGATCTACACTCTTTCCCTACACGACGCTCTTCCGATCTGGATAGAACTGGCCGGGCCCAACGGAAAAAAGCGGTGTGACGCGAGCATAGATGCCCAGCAGAACCGACAGGACACCATAATCCTTCGAGCCAGGGACGGCGGCCAATCGGTCGCCCACTTCCTTTTGGACCATGAAGACCGCCCGGTCCACCGCACCGAGCGCCTCAAAGAGGCGGAAGACCAGCGGGGAGCTGATATTGTAAGGGAGGTTTCCCACCACGACGAGGGGAGCCCCACTCATTCGGTGCAGGGCAACGAAATCGAACGACAGCACATCCTGCTCATACACGGTCACATGCGGGGCCGAATCCGCCAATTGACCGCGGAGGTATTCCGCAAGATCCCGGTCGAGCTCGACGAGGTGCAGCCGCTTCACCCTGGGAGCCACAAACCGCGTCAACGCTCCTAGACCGGGCCCCACTTCCACGACCTCGTCTTCCAGACCGAGCTCTGCCGCGTCGACGATTCGCTCGGCGGTTCCCGGCTGCGAAAGGAAATGCTGCCCGAAGCGTTTTCGAGGACGCTGGCCGGTGGATTGGAAGTATTGCTTGGGCGTGAGAAACACTAGAGCCATCTCGACACCGCATCCAGCTCCAGCGGATTGTGGCAAAAACCCGCCCGACGATAAACGGCATAGCCAGCGGCCGCGATCATGACCGCGTTATCCGTGCAGTACCGGAGCTCGGGCAGATGCAGCTCGACCCGGTGGTAAGCCGCCTCCTCTCCGAGCCGCTGCCTCAGCCGCCGATTGGCCGCCACGCCTCCCACGACGGCCGCGTTCCGCACCCCGCATTGCCCCACCGCACGGAAGGTCTTGGTGACGAGCACTTCCACCAGGGCTTCCTGAAAGCTCGCCAACAGGTCCTCAAGCCGGTAGGGACCCGCATCCCCCGCCTTGGGAGGCGGCCCAAAGCGCCGCACGAAATTGGCAACCGCCGTTTTGATGCCGCTGAAGCTGAACTCCAGGGAATCTCGATTCAGAAGGGCCTTTGGAAACTGGAACGCAGTGCTATTTCCCTGCGCAGCAAGCCGATCAATCACAACGCCCCCGGGGTACCCCAAGTCCAAGAGCTTCGCGACCTTATCGAACGCCTCACCGGCCGCGTCGTCTCGAGTCCCGCCAAGCAAGCGGCTCCGACCATCCGGCTCCACGTGATATAGAGCCGAATGCCCTCCGGACACAACCAGGCACACGAAGGGGCGATCCAATGGCTCGCGCCCCAGAAAAGCAGCCTGCATGTGCCCTTCCAGATGATTGACCGCGATAAGGGGCTTGCGCCACGCATAAGCCATGGCCTTGGCCGCGCTCATTCCCACGAGCAGGGCTCCGATGAGTCCCGGCCCTTGAGTCACAGCAATGGCATCCACGCTTTCCCGGCCAAGGCCCGCCTCCGACAAGGCCTGATCGACCACGGGCAGGATCACCTCCACGTGCTTGCGGGAAGCGAGCTCGGGGACAACGCCTCCGTAAGGACTGTGTACGGCGATCTGGCTGGCCACAACATCCGAAAGGACCCGTTGGCCGTCTTCCACGACCGCGGCAGCGGTTTCATCGCAAGAGCTTTCAATGCCCAAAATTTTCATGGCTTCCCGCTTGGAATCATTCATCACGACGCTCGGTCAGTCCCTATTCGGACACAACCCAAGCCCTTTGAAGTCGCACCGAACATAGCATACCCCCGCTCGCCGGGAAACCACTCGTCCGCCAAAAGCATTGAAACGTGATCCTGCTTGTGCTAGTAAGTTCAAACATTTCTTTGGGAAAACGGCGATCGTCCGTGCATGGGGCTCTTGTTGACCGGAGCTCCATGGGTGATCCGTTGAAGGATGGTTTACATGGGAGGCAGATAGATGAACTGGTCCTGGAGAATGGGCATGTTGATCCTGACAGGCGTTCCGGCCATCGTTGGCGGGGGCCTCATGTGGCATTTTTTTGAAAAGTGGACTGCGGTGATCGTCTGGGAAGTGGCTCTCCTCTTCATCATGAGCTTCCTCATCGCGAAGGGGGACAAAGGTCAGAGCGCTGCTCACTGAAGGGGCTCCTTCCATGGAATGCAAGAAAGAGCAGAATCTCAAGAAGTGTAACTGTAGCTATGACCCATGCACACGCAAGGGGATTTGCTGTGAGTGCCTGCAGTACCACTTGAGGGCGAGGCAATTGCCGGCATGCTGTTTTCCGGCGGACGCTGAGCGGACCTACGACCGATCGTTTGAGCACTTTGCGAAACTGGTCGCCGGCCAGAAGATTTAGGAGACGGCAAGAGCAGCCTCCTTGTGCGGCATGAAGAAACGGCAGCGCCACCGCGGAAGGCGGCGCTGCCAGCCCGGTTGTCCCACTACGGCATGGAGCCGCGGTCAGGGCACCTTCATGGATAGACAAAAGGAGCTGCCTCCAGCCGCACTCCCTATCCACTCTTACCGCTGCCCCACCCACGATGGCCTGCGCCTCATGGCACGCTCCAATCGCCCCACCAGGTACGAGCAAGAAAAGGTCAGCACGAAATACATGAGCGTGATGGTGATCCAGATCTCGAAGGTCAGGTAGGATGAGGCCATGAGCTCCTGGCCCCGGAACGTCAGCTCTTGGACCGAAATAACGGAGAGGATCGCGGAGTCCTTGATCGTCGAGATGAACTGCCCCGCGAGCGGCGGCAGGATCCGCTGAAAAGCTTGCGGCAGCACCACATACTGCATTTGCATGCGGCGCGAAAACCCCAACGCAGAAGAAGCTTCCCACTGGCCCGCTTCCACCGACTGGATGCCGGCCCGGACGATCTCCGCGATGTATGCTCCTTCGTAAGCGGCAAGCGTGACCACGGCGGAAAAGAAAAGGGGAGCACGAGCAGCCGGAGCGGCGACCCACTCCACAAGGTCCTGGAGGACGGGAGGCAAGGAGCGCACCACTTCGTCCAGCCTCAGCAAAGGCATGATCTGATCGCTGAGGAAAAAATAGGTGATAAAGACCAGAACAAGCGGCGGCGTGTTGCGGATGAGCCCCACGTATGTGATGCCGATGAGACGCCGAAACAACCTCCGGCTGACACGGCACAACCCCGCAGCCGTCCCCACGAAGGTTGCCAGAAGGCCAGCCCACAGACTCAATCGCAGCGTCGTCAGGAGCCCTTTGAGTAGCGTGTTGGCCATCCACTCGCCTGTCTCCGGCTCGATCCGAACGACGTATTGAGGCAAGGACGCCCAATCCCACTTGTAGTGAAGGCCCTCTTGGATCCGATCCCAGACCAGGAGTCCTGCCCAGAGAAGCAGACCGGCCAGGATAAGGTCCATCGACCCACACAGCCTTTTTTTCGCTTTGACGGAGCTCAATCTACAACAGCTTCTCCCACTCGGTGGTCTCGAACCAGTAATGCTTCCGCTCGGCCAGCCACCCCTCGTCCTGAATCATACGGATCCAGTTGTTCAAGAAATTCAGGGTGTCCACATCCCCTTTGCGCACGGCAAGTCCGATGGCACTTCTGGCGAAGGGCTCCTTGACCGGCACGAACAGCTTATCGGGATTGCGGGCAGCCTGGTGCGCCGGGAGGGGCTCCTCCGTCACAAACGCGTGCGCCTTGCCGTTCATGACCTCCTGAAGCGCCTGAGCCTCCTCGTCGAACTGGCGGAGCTGAGCCTTCGGGAGGTATTTTTTCGCGGCGGCGACCGCCGTCGTCCCGATCCTGACCGCGACGGTCACCTCGGGCCGGTTGAAATCCTCCAGGGAGCTGAGCCCCTTGGCCACGTCCCTGTTCGCGACCATCGACATTCCCGTGTAATAGTACGGGTTCGAAAAGTTGACTTTGAGGTTCCGCTCGGGCTTGATCCCCATCCCCCCGACGATGATGTCGAATTCCCCGGTCAGAAGGGCCGGAATGATCCCGGACCATTTGGTCGGGACGAATTCCACCTTGACCCCCATGTCTTGCGCCAACCGTTTCGCCACTTCGATCTCAAACCCGATATATTCCCCCTTCTTGTCGCTCATGGCCCAGGGAACGAATGTGGAAAACCCGACCTTGAGCACGCCGCGCTTCAGGATCTGCTCAATGGTGCTCTCCTGGGCCAACTGCTGCTGGACGCCGGCCGCAGGAGCACTCTCCGCAATCATCCCCACCGCAGCCAGCACAAGCGCGATCAGCAGTCCGTGTACTCGTGTCCGTCTCTGCTCCATTGTCACCCTCCTCGGCAGTGCATCTCATGACTCTGTTCCGAAACCTTAGACCACCCGCGGCAACCGTCCTGTTCAGCGTCTGACATCCATGCGACGCTCGAGCATGTGCGCGACGATGGAAAGCGATCCGGTGATAGCCAGATAGATGGCTGCCACGGTGAACCACACCTCGAACGTCAGGAAGGTATCCGCAACGATCACCTGCGCCTCCATGGCGAGGTCATAAATCGCGATGGTACTCACCAGCGCCGAATCTTTCACCAGAGAAACGGCCTGGCTGGTCAGCGGCGGCAGCATTCGCCGAACCGCCTGCGGCACGATGATGTGCTCGTAGACCTGTAGGGGCTTGAGACCAAGGCTGTAGGCCGCTTCCCATTGCCCCTTGTCGATGGAAACGATGCCGGCACGAAACACCTCCGAGGCGTAGGCCCCTTCGAACAGGCTCAGCGCCAGCACCGCCGCGGTGAACCGGCCAAATCCAAACACAGGAGCTAGGACAAAGTAGGTGAAGAGGATCTGAATGAGGAGCGGCGTGCTCCGAATGGTCTCGACGTAAACACGTCCCACGAAACGGGCGATCACGGAGCCGGACAATCGAAGCAAGGCGGCCAGAATGCCTAGCACGAAAGCCAGGACCAGGCTCACGCCGCAGACTTTGAACGTGACCAGAAGGCCCCGGAGAAGGATTCCCATTCTCCAGGTCCCACCTTCGAACGACAGGAGATACGGGGGAACCCGATACCACTGCCAGTGGTAGCCCATCTGCTCCGTGCCGCGCCCGAGGAGCCAGATCACCGCTCCCACGAGGACAACGAACTTCAACATGTCCCTCACGGAAGCGGGGATTCCCGTTATTCTTTGCTGGATAACCGGTTTGAAACCGTAAATCACGCCTCCTGCTTCGCCGCTTCCAGCAGGCGATCCGTTACTTGCTCACACGTGAACAGCAGAGACTCCAGGTCCAGGATTTCCAGCACTTTCGAGTCGAACAAGAACTTCACGCGCGCCGCGAAGCCCTCGGACGGGTCTTCATCCCACCAGAGCACACGAAGGGAAAGCCTCGGCAGGACCTGAAACTCCCCCGCAAAATCGGTCTTTTCCTCCTGCATCGCAATCGGACGACCGAGGCCCGCCACAGCCCCTTGCAGTCGATCCATCTTCCCCGCAAAGGCCTGAGCAAGGGGACCTTCGCAGTGACTACGCAGGCTCTTGATCTTCGACACCGAGTTCGGCAGCGACTCCATGCCGATCCACTTCCCAGAAGGCTCCGCCGCGCCTCCGATGACGTAATTGTAGATCAAGATCTTCTCGTACGGATCCAGTTCTGGGCCGCCGTCGAGCTGAGTGGGTACAATGTCCTCCCAGGTCACTCTCACGGGACGCCCGAAATAGGATAGCCTCAGGGTCGGACCCGTTTCGGCATCGTCGAGGTCGGCCCCGAGGCTGGATGCGATCTTCTCGAAATCCCACTTCTTGATTTCTTGCCTTAGGAATTGCAGCGCTTTTTCAAACCCCTCCCGCTTCACTCCGATTCCCGCCTCGAGCTGCCTGGCGAGATGCTGCCGAAAGGGCTCAAGCTCGCCGGGATCGAGGTAGGAGCACTGATCGAGACTCGCCTGTCCCACGATGACCTGGGTGGCGAAGGCTAGACACGTGGCAAAACCGCACTCCTTGCAGTTGGTCTTGGGTGTGAGCTGGTACAGCTGCAGCGGCGTGCGGCGATTGTCAAGCATTTCACGATGTTCGTCCTTGACGGCCATGGTCTTTCGCTCTCCCGAATCGAGTCTTTCGGTGCGGGTTTAGTCAGCAGCATTCCCCGAACGAAGCAGATCGTCGAAATAATCAATCGTCTTGCGAAGCCCCTCGTCCAAAGGCACTTTGGGCTCCCACTTCAAGACCTCCTGCGCCAGGGAGATATCCGGTTTGCGCATGATCGGGTCATCTTGAGGCAGCGGCTTGCGGATCAGCTCGGATTTGCTTCCGGTCATCTGGCGAACTTTCTCGGCGAGCTCGGCGATGGTAAATTCTCCCGGGTTCCCGAGATTGACGGGACCGGTGAACGAATCCTGGGTGCGCATGAGCCGGATGAACCCTTCGACCAAGTCGTCCACGTAGCAGAACGAGCGCGTCTGACTGCCATCCCCGTAGATGGTGATGGGGTCGTTGTTGAGCGCCTGCACGATGAAGTTGGACACAACCCGGCCGTCGTTCGGGTGCATGCGCGGTCCGTACGTGTTGAAAATGCGCGCCACCTTGATCTTCAGTCCATGCTGCCGGTGGTAGTCGAAAAAGAGCGTCTCCGCGCAGCGTTTGCCTTCATCGTAGCAGGACCGCCTACCGATCGGATTCACGTGCCCCCAATACGATTCCGTCTGCGGGTGGACCTTGGGATCCCCGTACACTTCCGAGGTCGATGCTTGCATGATCTTGGCTCTGAGACGCTTAGCCAGCCCCAGCATGTTGATCGACCCGTGAACGTTCACCTTGGTCGTCTGGACTGGATCGTTCTGATAGTGAATGGGAGAAGCCGGGCAGGCCAGATTGTAAATCTCGTCCACCTCCACGTAGAGAGGGTACGTGATATCATGCCGAAAAAGCTCGAAATAGGGATTGTTCATGAGATGCAGAATGTTGCGCTTGCTGCCGGTATAAAAGTTGTCCAGGCAGAGAACGTCATAACCTTCTTGCAGGAGACGCTCGCACAGGTGCGAGCCCAAGAAGCCGGCACCGCCTGTTACTGCACATCGTTTGCGAAGATGCATGGAATTCCTTTCACTGTGAACTGGTAAGGAAGGGCTCACCCGCGACAGAGATAGCGCAGGCATCCGAAAAACCTACACATTTTAATCGCGGCCACAAATGAGGCCAATCTAATGCATACGCCCTCATTTGACAATCGGTATGTACCCGGCACGGCGCGGCCGCTGTCACCGCCGGGCGGACGCGCTTTGCAGGATCGATGCCGACCTAGAACAGCCCTTAACCTGGAGAGGTTTCGTCGCGCACCCCGCCTCAATCTGGCAGGACCGAGGCGTTTCCTCTCCGCTGTCATTGCGACCCTGCGGTTACCAATTTGACCGAGCCCGACCTCGGCATGATCACTTATCGTAACCGGATCCCCCCCAGCGATCGGATTTACGGGTATGACTCCCCTGCAAGCACGCGCCATCCACCCAGTTTCCGACCGAGTCCAGCTGAAACGAAGCCTGGCTTGGGCCATCGGCACGACCTTTGCTTTTGGTCCGGGCCACTTGCCGGCCTCCCAGGGTTCAGGGAGCCTTTCTGTTGATTCAGGAGGCGGCATGAGCTAAAAGACCCACGATT